>JAVVFP010000207.1:0-5947 GCA_032250495.1 Bacteroidota bacterium
CGGGCGTGTTTCCGCTGTCGGTGCCGGCGAAATGCGGTTGCTGCTGCTGCGCATGCAGTGCCTTGAGCAGGCGTGCCTCGTACTCGCGCAGCTTCGCGCTGACGGCGTCTTCTTTCATCGCGCGGGTGGCGAGGGTTTCCCTGTACCGCTTGAGAAAATATCCGATGGTCTCGACACGAATGCGAATGCTGCCGGTGGGACGGTTCTCATCGATGTCCTTGAAACTGAAATACGGGGTGCCGGAACATTCCACCACCTCCTGCACGATGGCGTATATGGGACCGTCGTGCCCGCACTTGAAGCTCGAGAGCTCCAGCGCGACGAGATTGGGATGCCGTGCGACGTATTTCGCGGCCCAGACCTTGCGGTTCGTATTCTCGCTGTAGGAATTTTTCCATACGTCACCGATTTCCATCGGGTTTCCGATGCGTCCCTCCCGGAGATCCGCCCCGAAGACGCGCGCGAGCGATGCCTCGTCGGTCGGCAGGCTGTCCTGTGTAAACACGGGGTAGCCCAGCTTCTGGAATTCGGCGAGTATGCCGTGATTGATCCCTTCATCGTTGTGATAGGGACGCGCGAGGAGCACAATACCCAGGCGCTGCTCCTGCTCGAGTTCGCGCAGCGTTTGCGCCGCACGGGAACGCAGTTCCCCATGGAAGCGCTGCAACGCGTCGTAGCCGGCCGCGAGTGCCTCCTCGTGCTCCGATCGCTCCACGCCGAAGTGCGTATGCATCTCCGCGAAGAGCTGGCGCGACGCCAGCGCGGGATTCGCGAGATTCACAAAGGGATGTATGTAGCGCACACCGAGCCGGGTGAACATGTCCCCTTCCTTGGTGTAGGCCGCCTCCGCGGCTTCGACGCTGCCGACGATGGTGGGACAGGCTTTCGCCGCCTGCGTGCCGACCAGATCCGAGGGCATGTCGTCGATCATGGGGAAGAAAATGCAGTCCAGGGGCTGCTGCGCATGCTTGCGGTACAGCAGGTTGTGCACATGCGCCAGGGCGAGTTTGCTCGGGAAGCAGGGATCGATGCTTCCGCGTTTGCTCCCTTCACGGAACAGTGCGTCGTTGGTGGCGTCCGAGAATACGAGGTTCTCAAAACGGAAACCGAGTGTCTGGAGGTAAGTCGTCAGCAACGGGGCGTGCGCATAGTGATTGAGCGCGCGGGGGATGCCCAGGCGCAGGGAGGCACGTGTCCGCCGCGAACCGTTCCAGTTCAATACCTGCTCGCGACGCTGCGCGTGCGTCTCGGTGAAAGGACGGAAGACTTCCCGCGCAGCGATCTCCGCGTAATTCGGGAACTGTTTTCGAATGCGGGCGAGATCCCTCGCGATCCCGCGCATGTCCTCCGCTTCCTCGACGCAGCCCTTCTCGCAGGTGGCGATGATCAGGCGGCGTTTCTCGTCGTCCTCCCCGTTTCCCGAAGGGGTCTCGACGTCGATGAACGTGCGCAGGCACCTGTTCTTGCAGAAAGCGCAGCGCGTACTCTCGTCGCGTTTGGAAACGAAGCGGACCTGCGCGGCGGCGTCGAGGCCGATGAATGTCGTCTCCCTGCCGCTGCGGTGCAGGCGCGCGGCTTCGACGGCCGTGCCGATCGCACCGGCTTCACCGGTGTGCTCATGAACGTGAATTCGGGGACGCAGGTCACGGAACTTGTGCTCAATGAAATCCACCTGCGCCTTGACCGCCGCGAGATTGCGCTGCGTACCACCCTGCAGCACGAAGGTGCTGCCGAGCATCTCCAGGTTCGAGATCTGCGAAACGTAGAGCCAGATGTTCCGGGGAAGGACGCGCGCGAGTCCGGCCATGATTTCCGGGCCGCTCCAGCCCTGTCGCTGGAAATCGACGATATCCGACTGCAGAAACACGGCGCAGCCGTAACCGAACTCCGGGACCTGCCGGGCCTGGAAGGCGATGTCGGCGTAGTCCTCCACGTCATAGCCGAAACCCTCGGCCGTGCTCTGGAGGAAATACCCATTCCCCGCGGAACACTGGGTATTGAGCTTGAAGTCGACGACTCTATTCTGATGCAGCAGAATGAGTTTGATGTCCTGTCCTCCCACATCGCATATCACGTCGACGTTTTCGAAAAAGCGCTGCGCGGCCTGTGTGTGGGCCACGGTTTCCACGAGGGCGACATCCGCGCCCATGGTGTCGCGCAGGATATCCTTGGCGTAGCCGGTCGTTCCGACGCCGAGAATGTGCAGTTCGGCACCCTGTGCTTCCACCTGGGCGCGCAGGTCGGTGATAATGCCGCGCGTATCGTCGATGGGATTGCCGTCGGAGAGGCGGTAGGATTTGAAGGCGACGTTCAGATCGCTGTCGAGCAGTACGCCTTTGGTGGACGTCGATCCCCCGTCGATCCCCAGGTACGCGCTGAAACGCGTGCGCGCTTCGAGTCGCGCCGGCGTGAAGGCGGGAATGCGGTAGCGGGCACGGAAGCGCTCGAGTTCTTCGCTGCTGTCGACGAGTCCCTTGCCCACCTTGCTCCGGCGCAGGGCGCTGCGTCCGTTGGCGATGAAGTCGACCAGTCCGTCGAGACCGGGAAAGGGAGCGGTCACCGCGTTGCGCTCCGCGTACACCACGGTGCCGATGGCAGCGAAATACTGGGCGTTATCAGGGACGTAGATGACGTCCTCTACGGAACGTCCCTCCTCGAGCTGCAGTCCCCTTTCCTTCCACAGCAGCGGAATGTTGTGGCGCCAGCACTCGACCATGCCCCGGATATAGGTGTTGGGTCCCCCGAGCAGAAGCACTTCCGGTCGCAGCGTGTTCCCCCGTGTGAGCACCGAGAGATTCTGCTGTACGATGGATTCGAACAGCGAGGCCATCAGCTCGTCGGGCGGTACACCCTGCTTCTGCAGTCCGTTGATGTCGGTTTCCGCGAACACGCCGCATTTCCCGGCGACCTGGTGCAGGCGGATCCCGTCGTAACCGAGTTTGGAAAGGCGGTCGGCGGGCACGCGAAGTTTGGCATTGATCTTGTCGATGATGGCACCGGTGCCGCCGGCACATTTGTCATTCATCGAGGTGAATTTTTTGCTTCGGCCGGTAAGGGGATCGCGCTGAAAAATGAGGATCTTGGCATCCTGTCCACCCAGTTCCACCGCGGATCCCGCCTGCGGATGCAGTTCCTCCACGGCCAGTGCGACGGCGTTGACTTCCTGCACGTAGCGTGCGCCGATGCTGGGCGCGATAGTTCTTCCCCCGGACCCGGTGATCAGCACGGAGCACAGCGCGGAATCCGTGTCGAGAAAATCCATGATGCGGCGCAGGAAGTCGAGTACGGCTTCCGCCTGCCTGGTTTCATGCCTCCTGTAGTCCTGCCAGAGAATGGCGCTGTCCCCTCTGCGGCGTACGACGGCTTTCACCGTGGTGCTCCCGACATCGAGGCCGATGATATATCCCGCTGCCTGCTTCATGAACTACGCGTTCTGCCTCCTGCATTGCGCCACGTGTCGCGCGAAGCGTGCCGCCGTTCCTGCCACGCCGCCCTCTGGCAGGCGCAGGAAAGGATCGCTCAGCCCGTTGTCCTGCGCGATGGCGCCGCGCAGCTGCTCCTCACTGATGCCGCAGTTCTCCAATGTCCTGCGGAACTCCTCGCGGGCGCGTTCGCGCGCGTCGTTGAGCGTCATCTGCACGCGGCTCTGCGCATTGATCTCCCCTTCCCCCGAGGTCTCGACCGGGAGGTAGATGATGTCCTTGAAATGTGCCACGACGGCCGTCTGCACGCCGTCGGACTGTGTGCTCGGAAGGCAGCCGAAGGGTTTGAGCGACAGCACCATGTGGCTCAGCTTCTCCCGCGCGTAATAGATGTTTTTTGCGATTTCCAGGTGGCCTTCGCCGCCTTCGATTCGGGAGTGGTAATACGGATGCGCGATGCGCTGCAGCTGATACTGGTCCTGCATGTCCTGCGGCACGCAATCGAGGCGGTGGCGGAGTTTGCGATATTCGCGCGCGTAGAGTTTCTCGGATACGGTCAGCAGCAGCCATCTGCGCAGGTATGCGCGCAGGGCACGTGCGGTGGATGTGAAGCGCCGCCACCCGCGTGCGCCCGGCGGAACCTCGAGCAGGCGGCGGTCCCGCAACGCCTGTTTTTCCTGGTGGAGAAGGTACATCAGCCACGGGGCGACAGGCTCGATCATCACCTCCGCCCCTTCCTGTTCGAGAAAATCGAACATGCGGAAATTCCCGTCGCCCTCGGTGGTCTGTGCCCAGAACTCCCCGGTTATTTTCACCTTGGGACACACGCGCGTGCGGTCCACACGCACGGAGGAAAAGACGGTCCTGCAGTCCTGCATCAGAGCGGTCATTTCCCGTCCGAACAGCTGCCTGCGGAACTTGACGAGATTCTCCAGTCCCCTCCGGCGCTTTCGCAGCCAGGGAATGCGCTGCAGCGCCGCGGGAAGCGTATAGACCGGCGCGGCCTCGATGGCGGAGGCCACGTGTTCCATGGCTGCATGCAGCGCGCGATCGGTGCTGCCCTCCTCCATTTCGTAGGGACGCAGCTTGTAGGCCATGTCGTTGAGCAGATCCGCCACGATGAAGGCGTTGATGATACCGAGTGTGAAATCGAGGTTCATCTCCAGACCGGCGTTCTCGGTGGACTGGTCGAGTCCACCCGCCTGCTGAAGAATGAGAATGCGAAAACCGTCGAAGCCCGCGTTGCGCAGCGCCAGGCGGTATTCCGCTTCGTACATGCCGAAGCGACAGGGACCACAGGCGCCCGCGGTGAAGTACACGTAATTGTCGATGATTTCCTGCCGCGACCGTCCCTGCGCCTCGAGACCCTGCAGGTAACTGATGAGGTTGCCGACGGTGAAATAGGTCGGATTGCACAGCCCGTTATTGCTGAATTCCTTTCCTGTTTCGAACGCGCGCACGTCCGGGGACGGCAGGTACTCCGCACGATACCCCATGCGCCGCAGGTTCGCCTGTATCAGGCGCTCATGCTTCCAGGTCAGTCCCCCGAACAGTACTGTCGTATGCGCGCGCTCCGCGCGTATGAAGGGGCGTTCGGCGGGACGCACCCAGTGTCCGTTGCGTGGCGTCAGCCCGAATTCCTTCTCCAGACGGACACGCTCCTGCGTGATCACCTCTTCGAGTGTCAGGCGTCCTTCACGCAATGCGGCAAGGAGCTTCGGATCAATGCCGTCTCCTTCCGCGCGCGCGCCGGAATTTCGTACCGTATCGTGCAATCGCGATTTCCTCTTTTACCGATCCTGCGGGATGCCGTGTGACAGACTCATCGGACAGTACATCGGAAGACACATTCTTCTGATCTCCAAAAATACAGTTTTCTCTCCATTATGAAAGAGCAGAAACCGTGCGCTTTCATTTAGGATCATCGGTATCCTAATAATGCGGGATATTCCCTTGCGAAGCAAATGCGCGCGGCAGGCGCGCAGTGCATTCTCCGCCCGGAACCCCGCACTTGCGTCTGATGCGCGGTATCAGTAGTATCGGTGTACTCACGCAACAGAAGCGAGGGACACGCATGCGTCCTGGAATTCTCATCCTGCTGATTTTTCTCACCACAGCGCTGCTCTCCGCGCAGCCGCGCGTCATGCGCATCGACATTCACGGCAGCATCAACCCGGCTTCGGCGAAGTACGTGCACGACGCGATCGCCGATGCGGACGCGGAAGGATATCACGCCGTCATGCTGCGATTGAACACGCCCGGGGGACTGCTGCAGTCCACGCGCGACATCGTGGCGGATTTTCTCGGATCTCCCCTGCCGGTGATCGTGTACGTGGCACCCGGGGGCGGACAGGCGGCTTCGGCCGGGGCGTTCATCACGATGGCGGGACATGTTGCGGCCATGGCGCCGGGGACCAATATTGGCGCGGCCCATCCGGTATCGGGACAGGGGCAGGACATTGAAGGCGACATGGGGCGCAAGGTCGTTGAGGACACCCGGGCCTTTGCCGAGGCCATTGCCAAGG
>JAVVFP010000208.1:0-5946 GCA_032250495.1 Bacteroidota bacterium
AGACGACGCGCTCGCCGTCACCATGTACTACTCCCACCCCTACGGCGGCAGCGCGGTGACGGTGCGGGACGTGCAGAACGTGGACCTCGGCAAGCAGATTCTCAGTATCGCCTCGCAGGCCGAACCCTACGACGCACGCAACTGGTGGCCGTGCAAGGACGATCCGGCGGACAAGGCCGATTCTATCGACGTCATCCTCACCGTGGAGGAGCCGATGTACCCTGTCAGCAACGGCCTGGTGGTCTCCGACGTGAGCAACGGCGACGGCACGCGCACCGTGCACTGGAAGTCCCGCTACCCCATCGTCACCTACCTGGTCTCCGTCGCGGCCGCGGAATACAATTACCGCGAGCTGACCTTCAATTACGATGGACATTCCATGCCCGTCGGCAGCTGGTGGTACGGCATGCCGGGCAGCAATATGGCCAATTACGAACAGGACATGATGGAAGGACTGCATGTGCTCTCCGACCTGTTCATCCCCTACCCCTTCATCGAAGAGAAATACGGCATGGCCGAGTACGAGTGGGGCGGCGCCATGGAGCATCAGACGGTGTCGTCGATGGGCTTTTACAACACCGACGTGGTCATCCACGAGCTCATGCACCAGTGGTTCGGCGACAAGGTCACCTGTAACACCTTCGAGCATATCTGGCTCAACGAGGGCTGGGCGACGTACGGGGAATCGCTGTTCTGGGAATCGCGCGGGGGACTCGAGGCGCTGAAGGCGAACATGGCCACGACTGCCTACTACGGTCCGGGCACCATTTTCGTCGACAACCCGGAAGAAAATCCCGGACGCATTTTCAGTGGTGCCCTCAGCTACAACAAGGCCTCCTGGGTGGTGCACATGCTGCGCCACGTGGTCGGGGACGAGCACTTCTTCGCCGCCACGAAAAAATATCTCGGCGCAGAGCGGCGCGACAGCTACCGCAGCGTGACTACGTCAGAGTTCAAGCAGTTCTACGAGGATGAAAGCGGACTGGACCTCGACTGGTTCTTCGACCAGTGGATATACGGGGAATACTACCCGACCTACCGTTTCGACTGGAGCGTCGCGCAGGACGCTGCGATGTATGATCTCACGGTGAACATCGAGCAGCTGTACCTTTCCGAGCGTCAGCTCTTCACCATGCCCATCGACCTGTACGTGCGCTTCACCGACGGCACGGACAGCACGATCACCATCGCAAACGACGAGGCCACCGCGCAGTACGCCTTCCGTTTCGACCGCGAGGCGGAGATCGTGCAGCTGGATCCCGACAACTGGATACTGAAGCGCGTGATCGAGAAAATCACCAATCCGACCTTCGACAAGGGCCTGCTCGTGGTCAACGGCATCGACTGGGATGTCGAGGCGTACACGGCGGACCTGAAGGCGGCCTTCGCGGACTCGGTGTTCAGCGGCGGACTCCCCTACACACTGTGGGACGTTTTCCCTGATCCCTCCGTCGGCTACCCCTCCACCGTTCCCGCCCCCGCGGGTTCGGGTCCTGTACCCGGCCGCGTACTCGGACAGTACTGCACCGTGGTCTGGCTGGGTAACGCCTACAACGGCGACGAGAATGTCTGGGCCAACACCTCCATCATGGAGTACCTGCGCGCCGGCGGCAACGTGCTGCTGGTCTCGCGCATGGGACAGAACTTCATCACGACGGATATGCGCGAGCTGCTCGGCATCAGCTGGACGGGGAATTACGTCGCGGCCACGGACTGTGAAGCGAAGCTTCCTTCGCTGCTCAACATGGAATTCACCGACGATCAAAACCTGCTGAACCTGTTCAGCACCACGCTCGAACGGCAGGAGAACGTCCTGCTCTTCACCGAGACGCAGTCCTTCTCCGCCGAACGCGGCATCGGCGTCTGGGGCAAGCCCATGACGACTGAGAACGGCGAAACCGGGCACATGATGTTCATCGGACTGCGTCCCTATCGCATCAACGACGATCAGCTCAAGCAGAACATGGCATCCCTGCTCGCGCTCATGCCCTGCGTCCCTGTGACCTCCGTGCATGAGGCCCCGTCATCTCCCGCGGGCATCGCCCTCGACCAGAACTATCCCAATCCCGTCCCCGCCGGAAGCGGCACCCTGCTGCGCTACACGCTCAGCACCGTGCCCTCCACCCCGCTGGCCCTGCGCGTCTATGACGTGCTCGGACGCCTGGTCCGTGAGCAGCCGGTCGCCGCCGCCAGCGCGGGCGTGCACTCCCTGACCCTGCAGACCGCCGGACTCCCCGCCGGCGTCTACACCTACGCCCTCGAAGGTGCCACCACCTCCGTCTCCCGCAAGATGGTCGTCATCGATTAGAGAGGGACTACACAGAGTAACCGTAACGCCCGCCTCCGCCCTCCGGGCTACGGCGCGGCAGGCCAGGGCGACGCGGAGCAAACAAAAAGAAAGGCGGTCATCTGACCGCCTTTTCTTATCTCTGCGTAATCTGCGTAATCCGTGGTAAAGCCTCTGAGTAATCCACATCAATCCGCATTAGTTCGTATAGAACAGCTCGGCGCCCGGTCCCACCGGCAGTCCCAGCGTGAACCAGATGATGAGCAGCACGGTCCATATCAGTGCGAAGGCAATTGAGTACGGCAGCATGGTGGCGATCACCGTACCGATACCCGCTTCGGGCTCGTACTTCGCCACGAAGGCGACGATGAGGGCGAAATAGGACATCATCGGGGAGACGATATTCGTCACACTGTCGCCCACGCGGTAGCCGGCCTGTACCAGTTCCGGCGAAAAACCGAGCAGCATGAACATGGGGATGAACACGGGCGCCATGATGGCCCATTTCGCCGAGGCGCTGCCCATGATGAGATTGATGATGGCAGTGATGACCACGAAGGCCAGCATCAGCGGAATGGGACCGAGACCGGAGGATTTGAGAAGGTCCGCTCCCTCGATCGCGGTGATCAGGCCGAGGTTGGTCCAGTTGAAATACGCCACGAACTGCGCGGCGAAGAACACGAGCACGGTATAAATGCCCAGCGTCTCGATGGCCTTGCCCATGCCGTTCATCACGTCCGTGTCGTTCTTGATCGTGCGCGCCCCGATGCCGTAGGCGACGGCCAGGATCACGGCGCCCATGAAGATGAAGGCGACCACGCCGTCGAGGAAGGGCGAGTCGAGAATGCCTCCGGTGTCGATGTTGCGCAGGAAGCCGTTTGCCGGGACGAGTCCGGCAACGATGATCGCAGTGCTCACCAGACCGGTGTACAGCGCGAAGCGCAGTCCGCGCTTTTCGTCGGCGGTCAGCGGACGCAATTCCTCCTTCTCCGCTTGCCCTTTGTACTCCCCGAGCCGGGGCACGACGATTTTCTCCGTGACCCAGGTGCCGGCGATGGCGATAAAAAAAGTGGAGACGAACAGGAAATAGTAATTCGCTGCGGCGTTGACGACATAACCCGGCTCGAGAATGCGCGCGGCTTCCTGGGAGAGTCCGGCCAGCAGCGGATCGATGGTGCCGAGCAGCAGGTTGGCGCTGTATCCGCCGGAAACGCCCGCGAAGGCCGCCGCCATACCCGCGATGGGATGGCGTCCGACGGCGAGGAAAATGACACCGCCGAGGGGAACGAGCAGCACGTAGCCCACTTCGCTGGCCGTGTTCGAGAGAATACCCGCGAGCACGATGACGAAGGTAAGCAGTTTGCGCGGGGCGGCGAGCACCATCTGCCGCAGCGCGGTGCCGATCAGTCCGCTGCTCTCCGCGATGCCGATGCCGAGCATGGAGACGAACACCGTGCCCAGCGGCGCGAAGCTGGTGAAGTTGGTGACCATGGTAGTGAGAATGCGATGCAGTCCCTCGACCGAAAGCAGGTTCACAGGACGCACGGTCTCTCCCGTGCCCGGATGCTGCACGGCGATGTCGAAGAGACTGAAAATCCATGAAAAGAAAATCACCGAGAGCGCCAGTATGGCGAACAGCGTCGCTGGATGCGGCAACGCGTTGCCGATGCGTTCGACGGCGCTGAGAAAACGATCTATCAATCCCGGCCGGGCCTTCCTGTCCGATGCCATACCTACCCTTTATCTCTTCGAAGAAATGATTTTGAGGATATTATATAAACACGGGGGAGCCGAAATCGTTCATTCCGCGGTACACGGACGCAGGTAAAACGACGTCCCGCGCTGCGGGACGTCGATGGGTGGTGGGGGTGCCCCGCGTGGCGGGAACGATGTCTGTATTTCTTACTTCGCTTCGGCGAGGAAGGGATCGTTGATGGGCACGGCGTTGCGGCGCTTGAACTGCAGGGCGGTGGAGAGGATGAAGATGCCGCCGAGTCCGAGTACGGGCGCGATTTCCATCCAGCCGAACACCACTTCGTCGTGGTTGTAGTTCGGCATGACCAGCCAGTACATGTCGATGAAGTGCGCGACGAGCAGGATGACCGCGCCCGCCATGAGCACGTTGAGGTTGCGCTTGGCCGCCTCGGAGAGCAGCAGCACGAAGGGCACGATGAAGTGCAGCACGAGCAGCAGCATCGAGACCACTTCCCAGCCGTGCCCGAAACGGTAGGTGAAGAACACGATTTCTTCGGGCAGGTCCGCATACCAGATGAGCAGGTACTGCGAGAAGGCGATGTAGGCCCAGAACACATTGAAGGCGAACAGCAGCTTCCCGAGATCGTGGAAACGGTCCATGATCAGCCACTCGCTGAGCAGTCCCGCCTTTTTGAGCAGGATGGCCACGATGGTGATCACGGCGAGCGCGCCCACGAGCGAGGCCGAGAAATAATACACACCGAAAATGGTGCTGAACCAGTGGGGGTAGAGGGACATCAGCAGGTCGAAGGCTGCGAAGCTGATGGTCACGCCGTAGAAAATGGTGATCGGGGCGCTGAGCATCCAGTTGCGGCGTGTGGGCGCGATGTCGTTGCGACTGTCCTGGCGGAAGGAGTTGCCGACGATGACGAAGTACATGCCGATCCACACCGCGACGTAGAAGAACAGGCGCATGATGAAGAACGGCACGTTCAGCCAGGGCTCCTTGCTGGCGAGCACCATGTCGTCGGGCGCGGGATGCACCCAGTGATGATACAGTTCACCCACGCCGAAGACGATGGGCAGCAGCAAGACGATGAGCAGCGGCGTGAAGCCGCCGAGCAGTTCGGGTATGCGCCGTACGGCCGTCGACCAGCCGGCGCGTGTCAGGTACTGCAGCATGCTGAAAAACACCGCCGTGATGGCAATGCCTCCCCAGAAGACGAAGGCGGTCAGGTAATCGAAGAGGAAGCGCTGCATGTCGCTCATCGCGGCGGCGATGCTCAGCGCGATGCCGATGACCGCGGTCACGATGCCGACGAGCTGAAGGCGCTTGACGAAAGTCGTTTCCCCGAGAAAAACGTTGTTTCCACTCACTGTGCCGCCTCCGTGCTCTCGTTTCCGGTATTCGCCGTGGATGTCGTTTCCGCTGCAGACGTCGTTTCCGCCGCTGATGTCGTGTCCGCTGCGGACGTCGTGTCCGCCGCTGATGTCGTGTCCTGCGCTGCCGTTTCGGCGTACTTGAGGGGTGCTTTCTGCAGTTCGCGCACGTGATGCACGATGGCCCAGCGGTCCTCTTCCTTCAGCTTGTCGGCATATCCCGGCATGATGTTCTGTCCCGCGCTGATCACGTGGAACAGCCGCACGTCGGAATAGCCCTTTGCATTGGCCGCCGCGAGATTGGGCGGCTTCTGCAGTCCGCGCCGCACCGTCTCGGTTGTATCCTGTCCCGTGACGGAGTGGCAGGGTGCGCAGAAGCTGTTGAAGCGGTTTTCCCCGCGGGCGAGCACTTCAGGGGACACGGCGAGGGGATTACCGGCGATGGCGGCTTCCGCCTCTTCCGGCGTCGCGAAGGCGTACATCGTTCCGTTCCGCGGCACGGTGCCCGGGACATGGTCGCGCATGACCTTGCGGTCGGCGAAGAACGTGCTCTGTTCCTGCGCCATGTATTTGCTCTGATAGTA
>JAVVFP010000209.1:0-5935 GCA_032250495.1 Bacteroidota bacterium
GATCGATGGCGCTCTCGGGGAAGGCCGCGGTGAAAAGCACATGTCCCCCGGAGGCCTGATAATCGGGCAGGGCGAGCTGCGCGACATCCAGTGTGGGATTGTTGTCACCGTACCAGATGACATAGCGGAAAAGCTTCAGCGTTTCGATGAAGGTGGGATTGATGTACGGCGGCAGGTATTTGCCCCGGGTTGTGGAGGATGCCCCGGTCTTGATGTCGAAGACGTCCGCATCACGGAAGCGACCGCCGAACAGGGTGTCGGTCAGGCTGCGGTAGAACCCGGCGGATGCGTCCGCCGGGCCGTAGTCGTCGACGATGAGCAGTTCCGTACGCGGTCTGCGCACGAACCAGGTGCGCCCGCTGTCCGGCATGCGAATGATGCTGCTCTGCGCACCGGCGATATCCACCGCCTTGAGATAAAAGACGTTGTCTCCCTCGACGAGTCCATCGTCCTCGAACAGCGTGATGAAGGTCGTGCCGCGCGGCAGCGCTTTCCACGATGCCGGATTCAGCGTGTCGTTGAGCGCGTACATGTAGTTCCGTATGGTTTCGTCGCCGTCGAGGTCCCTGCCGTACCACGAGAAGGTTGCGACCGTGAACGTCGTATCCGGAACGTCCGATCCCTGCGTGAATTCCACCACGGGGGGACTGTTCTCTATCGGGTAACGGAGATCCGCCGGAGTGGGATCGACGGCGCCGAGATCGATGAACGGTTCTCCCCGGTCCCACACACCGTTTCCATTCATATCGGTGAAGGGCTCCGCCCCGTAGGGACCGTCGGTGTCGTAGCTGCCGTTCCCCTGGTCGTCGACGGCGCGGACGAAGAAGGCGTACGTCGTATCGCTGCCGGAGAGTGAAAGGGCAAAGACGCTGTCATTCCGCGTCGTGAACGTCCAGGACTGGCTGTCGAAGCTGATGAAGTATCCCGCGACGAAGCCGTCGGGGTCGTCGCCCCACCAGTGAATGTGTTGCCGGCTGGTGGTGGTTCTGAGCTCACCGTCGGGCTGCAGGGAGAGATAGGTCTCCGGCGGACGGTTGTCCACGGGATTGTTCGGGGTTTCGCTGCAACCGCCGAGCAGCAGCAGGCAGAATATCAGGTATCGTAGGCGCATGGATGACACTTATTTGAGATACAGCATCTGTTTGGTGTACGTCCGGCCGTCGACGGTCAGACGGGAATAGTACGTGCCCGAAGGCAGCGGGCGGCCGGCCTGATCGCTGCCGTCCCAGGTCGCGGCATGCGAGCCGGCTGTGAGGGTACGATCGACGAGGACGCGCACTTCGCGTCCGAGAACGTCGTGGACGGAGAGGCGCACGTGCAGACTCTGCTGCAGATGGAACGGGATGGTCGTCGCGGGATTGAACGGGTTGGGATAGTTCGCGGCGAGTTCCGCGGACTGCGCGCGCGGCGGAGCCGGGGACCGGACGGCAACCGGTCGATTGCCGGTACGGAACCAGACCGGGGCCGTGCCCGCGATGACGAAGGCCTGCGGATCGCCCGTGCTCGTCATCGCATCCGCAGCGAGCGGCACGTTGAAGATCACGCTCATGTTCTGCGCGATGCGTACGAAGGAGAGTACGCTGTCGTCGCCGTTGTAGGTCGGATAGCCGTTTTCTCCGTACGTCGCTTCCGCGACCACGACGGGATCGCCGCTCAGCAGATCCATCGCCATGACGTAGGCCGTGGCGTCACCGGGGAACTGCACGTCGAAGGCGATCACGGTGGGCCGCGTCCTCGCATAGACGGGGTTCCCGATGCTGACCTCGTGATCCTGCGGGAACACGCGCTCGATGTTGCCGCTGCCGAAGGCTCCGGCGGCGGGATCCCATACGTCCATCAGGTTGATGTCCCAGAAACCGAAGCGGGAACCGTTGATATCGATTTCGTTGTAGGTGTCGAACAGCAGCGTGCTGTTGTCGAGGCTGAAGTCGAGTGCATCAGGGAAGAGCGCCGTGTTCGGTACCGCGGTGCCGGAATAGTTCGGCGTGTGGACTTCGAACGCGCGGGCGACGGGTGCGACGCCGGAGATGTCGAGGACGTAGATTTCCGGGTTGAGCAGTGTCGTGGTCACGGCGATCAGCTTCTGGTCCTTGCTGAGCGCGATACTGTTCCACACCTCCGAATTGTCGATGACCTGTTCGTTGGGGGGACCGTCGAGCGCGATGGCGCGGATGTTGAATTCCGTGTCGACGAATACGGCGACGCTGCCGTCGTCGGATACGCTGGGACGGCTCCAGACCTCGGTGAAGGAGACGGAAGAGTAGTCATTCTGTCCACCCGGGGGAGTGACCACCCAGAGCGGGGCCGGAAGGAAGGGATCGGTGTTGACGAAAAGCATGCGGTCATCCCCGTCGACGGGCGGATAGTCCGTCGGATCGCCGGTGGGATTGCCGTCGAGTATGCCGACCTGGTCGCAGGCGCCGCCGGCGGCGGCAGCTTCCACCGCTCCGTAGAGTTCCTGCGCGGAACGGATGATGGCGAGGCGGAAATCAATGAACTGCGACTGACGCGTCAGTTTGGTGCTCAGCGCGTCGTAAAAGATCCGTTCGGCCTTGTCGCGGCCGATGTTCTCGCTCAACAGGTAGGCGGCGTGATTGATGATGCCGCTGTTGACGTGCACACCGCCGTTGTCGACGCTCTCGGGCAGCGAGACGTACTCGTCCATGTGCCTGGGCTGCCAGGCGGCCGCGCCCGTACTGCTGCCGTTGTGCGGATCCCGCATGTCCCGCATCGCACCGGTGGGAAAATCGTTGCTGACGCGCGTGACGTCCTCGCCGAGTAGCCAGTCGTCTCGGTCGACCATGGCGGCGAAAATGTCACTGAAGGCTTCGTTCAGCGCGCCGGACTGGTTGAGGTACTCGAGTCCCGCGGTGTACTCGGTGACGCCGTGCGTCATTTCATGCGCGGCGATGTCGAGTGCTCCGGCGAGGGGATCGAACACCGTGCCTCCGTTCCCGAAGGCCATGAACTGTCCGTTCCAAAAGGCGTTCTCCATCGATCGTCCGCCCTGCGTGACATTGACGATGGCGTACATCGAACCACCGCGTCCGTCGATGGCGCTGCGTCCGTGCGTGCTGCGGAAGTATTCGTAGACCGTGCCGAGATGTGCGTGCGCGGAAACCGAGGACGCATCGCTCCAGGAATTGTTCGCAGAGGAGACATGGGTCACGTTGACCAGGTCGGAGTTGTTCGCATCCAGCGTGACGATGGCGCCCGCGGGATTGTTCGGCAGTACCGAGGCGGCCGCGTCGAACATCGCGCGTGAAGCGTCGATCATGAAATAGCTGCCCTGGTGCAGGTAGGTATCGATGGGAATGCTGTTGCCGGCAAGATCCGTGGCCGTGGCTTTCTCCGGACCGTCCGTGCAGGTGCTGTTGTAGGCGCGCAGGACGCTGCCACTGGCGGCATGGATGAAGATGCGCCAGCGATCGCGGAAGTTCGGCCGCAGTTCGACGACCCAGGCGGGGAGAAGGACGCCGTCAGAGGCGACGTAGCAGCGCGATGTCGAGGGCTGCTCCGCGCGGTACGGCGCCGGGACCTGCTGCAGCTGATCGATGTGAACGCCCTGCGCTCCCAGCCAGGAGCGCGCGGACGCGAGGGCCTCCTCCGTCCCGACCATGAAGCGGCCCGTGACGGGGACCGTGGAGGGATGATAGCGTCCGGAGAAATAATCGAGGTCCCCGGCTGCGGTGATGCCGCAGATGACTTCACCGCCCCAGACCGGAATGCCGCGGCGTTGTTGTGCAAAACGCAGATGGGTGCGACCGCGCTCGTCCCGTTGCGAGGAGAGCAGCGTGAAGCGGTCGTCCTCGCCGTGCAGCTTCAGCAGGTCCGCGAACGCCGTGAAGAAGGCCTGCGCGGTGCGATCGTGCATGCTGCCGCTGCCGCCGAAGGTGCTGCGCGAGTGCTGCAGCGGCTGTCCGCTCATCGCGAGCGGGATGCCGTCGTTCTCATCCCAGGCGACGGAGAGGCCGGGGACGCTGCGGAAGGCGCGGTCATAGGCATGAATCTGCTCGATACCGAGTCCGCGGACGTTCCAGAGTTCCGGGTGACGGCGCAGCAGGGTGTTGGATTCCTGCCAGGCGTGGAAACGCGTTGCGATCCTGTCGAGCTGTGCGGCGGTGATATTGCCGGACTTCGCGTGTGCACCGATCACCGCTTCCTTTCCCTGCTGAGCGGAAGCGTGGACGGTCAGCAGCAGAAAGGCGACGGGGAGGACGGGGAGAAAGCGTCGGAGGGCAAAACGGGTCATGGGAACTCCTTTCCGTTCGGTGCAGCGAAGGTGATTACTCTTGTGCGGGACGTATGGCGTCCAGCGCAGTGACGACGAGGTCGCGCAGGGGGCGCAGCTTCTCGGGGACGGCCTCGATGTCGTCGCGTACGCCCGGCCAGGACCAGTACCAGGACTCATCACCCGAGGTGACTGTCAGCGACGTGGTCATGTTCCCGCTTTCCTGATGCCTGATGCCGGCGGGTTCGAGCGCGTAGAGATCCGCGAGCAGTTGCGCGTGCTGTGCGGCGTCCATTCTCGCGAGGGTGTCGAGGTTCTCCCGCATACCCGGCCGGCCGTTCCATGTGAGCACCAGTCCGTCGGCGGTGATCGCAGTCCCTGAGACATAGCCGCTGAAACCCCCGCCGGTTTCGAAGCTGATCTTCGTCCCGGGGTATGATGCGACGGACGGCGTGCGCGCCCTCTCACAGGGGCAGCAGGATGTGATCGTCACGAAGACGAGCAGTGTCGAGAGTGAAAGCAGGAAGTTGTTCATATGAAAAAAAGGGGGGCAGGCGGGAGAACCCGCCTGCCCGATCCCGAATCAGCGGGTGACAATCATCCGCTCGGTGCGGCTGATACCATTGACCGTCAGGCGATACAGGTACATGCCTGCGGGCATATTCTGTTTCGCGAAACGCACGGTGTACGTGCCTGCATCGAAGCTTCCGTCAAGTACGCGGGCGATGCGGCGTCCCGAAAGATCGAAGACGCTGAGCTGCACCTGCGCGGCGGACGGAATGTCGAAGCGGAAGGAGGTCCCGGCTTCGGCGCGGAAAGGATTTGGGTAATTCGCATGCAGCGTGATCGACCCGGGCATCGTGGGAATATGTTCCACGGATGTCACGACATCGACGAAGTCATCTTCGCTGCGCGGTTCCAGTTTCCAGTTGTCGAAGCTGAAGTACATCAGGCCGGTCAGCTTCGCGATGGTCGTACCGGGCTTGAGGTAGATCAGTCCCGTGTCGCTGGAGTCGGTCGTGTACACGTCGTCCCAGTTGCCGAGATCGTCGACGCGCATGTCGCCGCTGCCGTCGGAGGCGAGGAACTCGCCGAAGTTGCCGTCGGGGGCGTCCGCGTTGTCGGAGGTCACGGTCACGTTCTCGAACGATACGAGCATGCCCTCGTAGGGCTCGGCATCGATGTCGCCGTCGTCGGTCATCCCGCTTTCGAAGGTGCCGGTCTGCAGTGCGACGGGATCCGGGAGGGCGACGTTGCCGTGGTTCTCGTCGATGGTGACATTGCTCAGCTGGACGACGCCGTAGCGCACGCCGACCTTACCGGTAACGGTGATGTCATCTCCCAGGGCGAGTCCCTGGTCCTTGATATTGTTCGCGTAGATCTGAATGCCGCTCCAGCTGTCCTCGGCGCCCTGCAGGAAATAATTCCCGAGGTTCGGTCCCGCGACGAGCACACCGCGCGTGGTGATGTTCCCGAAGCCGGTGCAGCCCGGGACGCCATCGGCATACGGTGTGTAACGGATGTCCCGGATACGCACGTCACCGTCGCGTACGATGAAGAACGGAAGCGAGCCGGTCAGGTCCTCGGGGTACGTCGCGCTTTCCGCGTCGTTGTCCGTGGCCTCGATGTAGTACCAGACCACGTCGCCGTCGGCCATTGCGGGAATGCTGCCCGTCGCGGACATGGCGGTCTCGTCGTAGGTCA
>JAVVFP010000210.1:0-5907 GCA_032250495.1 Bacteroidota bacterium
CCGCCGCGCCGAACGGGCGCCGCCGAACAGGGCGGAAAAAATGTCGTCCATGCTGTCACCGCCGAAGCCCCAGGTGAACTCCTCGCTGCTCCCGCTGCGCTGACCGCCGAAGCGGCTCATGAAGTCCTCGTAGGACATCGATTCCTGCGCCTGTCCGCTGCTGTAACGCCGCAGCTCATCATATTTTCGGCGCCGTCCGGCATCCTTGAGCACATCATAGGCTTCGCCGATCTCCTTGAATTTGGCCTCCGCCTGCGCATCTCCCTGATGCCTGTCCGGATGATATTCTTTCGCCAGCCTGCGATACGCCTTCTTTATCTCTTCGCTGCTGGCATTTTCCTTGACACCGAGTATTTCGTAATAATTTTTCTGCTGCATCGATCTTTATCTCCTCGGCCGGCCTGCCTCGCCGACGGTTTTTACAATATAGACGCGCAATAGTCGTACCAGAATACAAATCAATCATAAATCCGCCAAACTGTCACCACTGCAAGCCACATTGTCATGCCCATGCTGTAGCTTTGTCATGCATGTTTCAGAATTCTGCCATTATGGCGTCAATTGCCGTCATAATGGCACAACAATCAAATTGGCACAGCATATGCATAATTACCTGTGTACAGGCAAAACAACAACCAACCCTTAAAGGAGGTATGATACTATGACAGTCGTTCGTTGGAATCCCCTCAATGACATGATGAGTCTGCAGCGTGAGTTCAACCGTGTATTCAACGGCATCGAGAGCAAGCGTGACGAAGAGTACGAGTCCGCGGTATGGAGTCCGATGGTGGACATCGTCGAGGACGAGGAAAAGTACATGCTCTCGTTCGATCTTCCGGGCATGAAGAAGGAGGACATACGCATGCACTTCGCCGAGGGAACGTTGAAAATCAGCGGTGAGCGCCAGGCGATCGAGGAGAAGACCGACAGCACCTGCCATCGCGTCGAGCGTCTGAGCGGTCGTTTCTATCGCTCCTTCAACTTCCCGACGCAGGTCAATTCCGACAAGATCGGGGCCCGGTATGAGGACGGCGTACTGACCGTGACCGTCCCGAAGGCTGAGGAAGTCAAGCCGCGCCAGATCTCGATCAACTGACCTTACACCCCGCGGCAATGCCGCGTGCACAGCGGATCGGCGTCGACCGCCGGTCCGGCAACAGCCGCAGGGTCCCGCCCTGCAGCGACGACCAGGCACGATACTTCAATGACAGACACGCCGCCGCTTTCGCGCATATCGCCGGAAGCGGCGGTGATGTATTCGTCGGTCACGATTTTTCCTTCCTGCTGCTCATCAGCACCGCGATGGGCTCCAGGCTCCCGGTGTTTTCGAAGACGATTTTCAGAGTGGACATCATCGGCACGGCCAGGATCATCCCCCACACGCCCCAGATCCAGCCCCAGAAGAACAGGGAGACGAGCACGAGCAGCGGACTGAGGTTGAGACTGAACTCCATGAGTTTGGGTTCCACCACATTGCCCATGACGAACTGCGTGCTGCCGAGCAGCACGAGCACCAGGAGCGGTGTGGCGAAGCTGTCGAACTGCAGGACGGAGATCAGCAGGGGAAAGACCACGGATATGGCGGAACCGATGTTGGGTATGAAATTCAGCAGGAAGGTGAGAAAGCCCCAGAGCAGGGCGAAGTCCACGCCGAGGATGAGCAGAACCGTCGTGGTGAGTCCCCCTGTCCCCAGGCTGATCAGCGTCTTCGTGATCAGGTACTGTCGCACGCGCACGTCTATGGTCTCTATCACGGAGGCGAGTCGTTGCGAGTGCTGTCGCGTCATCGAGTGATGGACCTTGGCGATGAGGTCGCCGCTGCCCGCGAGGATGAAGAACATGAGCAGCACGACGATGATGAGGTTGCCGAGCAGGGACAGGAAGGATCCCGCCCCCGAGGTGACCACGGTGGTGACCGCGGAGATATCGACGAGATCGGAGAGATTGAAGTTCTCCGGTTTGATGTCATAGCGCGCCGCCACAGTGTCGAGCATCATGGTCGTCTCGCGCAGCATCACGGTGAGCTTGTTCTGGTACTTGGGGAATTCCCGGACGAAGGACTCAAAGCTCGAATATATGATGGCCGAGAGTCCGAAAAACAGTCCGAGAATGAACACGAACACCACGATAAGCGCCACGTAAGAGGGTACGCGCCTGCTTTTCAGGAAAAGGACGATGGGCTTGAAGATGTAGGAGAGAAAAATGGCCAGCACGAAGGGAAGCAGCACCGACTGCATCTGATAAAGTACGATACCCGCGACGAACGCCACGATAATCCCGAGAAACACGGTGATAATGCGCAATTCCTTTTGATCCATGACGGCTCCGGCTACTGTTGATCGCCCGAAAGTTAGCAGGATCGGCGAAGATTCAAAAACCGCGAATCCCCGCAGGGTGCATGGACATCCTACGTATTCCGGCACGGATTCGGCGGCAGGCCGCCGTCGGAGCGCGGGTGCGGCCACCAAGACCGGCAAGAGGCGCGACCTCGCCGTCAGGCATTTGTCCGCCCCCAGCTTGCCCCGCATCCGGAAAAGGCCGTAACTTTGTAAATGCTCCGGATCAATCCGGTCGACAAGAATGTCCCACAGGTAATAGAGACGAATGAACAAGAAGCGTGTATTGAAATTGCTGATGCTGTTGTCGCTCTCCGTGGCCTTCCTGCTCAAGCCGGCCACCATGTCCGGCGCAGCAATTCCCGACCACTCCCGCGCCCACATCACCTCCTCGGCCGATAAAAAGAAAAACGTCCGCAAGCAGCGTGCGCTTTCTGTGCTCCGTGAGTACCTGCCCGCCTACGCAGATATTCTCGAAGCGGAGATGCTCCGCTTTGAACAGGTCTTTTACAACGGGGGAAGCGCCCTTCCCATCACGCCACAATACGATCCCCGTTCCCCCTTCGCCAATCCGATCATGCGCCTGCAGTTGATGCAGTCCATCGACAAATGGCTGGGAACGCGCTACCGCTACGGTGGACGTTCGGCACGCGGCATCGACTGCTCCGGTTTCACTTCCAAGGTGTACACCGAGGCGCTCGGCAAGACCTTCCGCGGTTCCTCGCGCATGCAGGCGCGACAGTTCACGCCGATATTCGACGTGGATTCGATGCAGTTCGGCGACGTGATTTTCTTCACGGGAACGAAGCGCAACAGCAGGCGCATCGGACATGTCGGCGTCTACCTCGGCGCCGGTGTTTTTGCACACGCTGCGACTTCGCGCGGGGTCACCTTCAACCATATCAAGGACGGCTATTACGAGCGCCGTTTCCGCTTCGGGGGCCGTTTCATCAGCGAGCATGCCGCGGACGCCGGGAAGGCCGGCGTCTTCGCCAGTCCCTGACAGGCCGCAGTCCCTGACAGGCCGCAGCCATTTCCAGGAAAACGGAAACGCCCGTACGCGACATCTCGCATGCGGGCGTTTTTCCTTTCGTCCCTCTTGGAAGATCCTTTTTCCTAATCGCGACCGGACTGCGCCTTCGCGGGAGCGGATTTCTTTTTCTGCAGCGGCGTCCCGAACACGAGGTCCCACAGCGGCGAACTCACGCCGAAGCCATTCTCCGGGTCCTGAAAATGATGCCGCATGTGCCACTCTCGCAGCGTGCCGAATACCGCGCCCTTGACCGGAAAGTGATGCACGGCGTAATGCGTGATGTCGTAGAAGAGATAGCCGGTCAGGAAAGCGGCCGTGAATGGAGCGGCATGCGGCGCGCCGAGCAGCAGGAGGAACAGCAGGTAGAACAGCGTTGCGAGGGGCAGGCTGACGGAGGGAACCATGACCAGGCGCAGGGGATCGCTCGGATAGTCGTGGTGCACACCGTGAAACATCCAGTGTATGCGCTGACCCCATGATGATTTCGGGTGGTAGTGGAAGACGAAACGGTGCAAAACGTACTCGGTCAGCGTCCAGAACAGCAGTCCCGCCACGAACAGCAGCAGGACGGTGCCGGCCCCCAGCGCATGCGTCACGACCCCTCGATACAGAAAAAAGAGGATGATGGGGACGAAGATGACAAGCGGGACGCTCCAGTGCACACGCGAGAGAAACTCGGCGAAATCGCTGCGGAACATCCGCGGCGTCTCCCGCTTGTTCGAGACGTAATGCTTCATGGAAAAGGCTGCATCAGCGATAGTGGGACAATATCACACGGTGGCCGCCGGGGGGCTCTCAGCGCTCGATCACGACAATGCCGCCGATGGTCGTACGCAGCGAGATCGAGCGAATGTGTTCGAGCGTGAGGAGATTGTACCATTTGAGGTCTTTGGAGGCGACATAGCAGACCTTTGCATCGTCGGTGACGGCCAGACCCTGCAGCACCTTGCCCGCGTTGAAAATCTTGATGACCTCGTTGCTGGAAGCGTCGATGACGTTGACGCCCTCGATCTCACGGAAGGTCTGCTTGTCGTTGATGACGAAGGCATACTTCCCGTCCGGCGAGAAGGTGATCTGCTTCTGAATTCCGGTGTGATACTTCGGCATGTCGATCACGGCGCTTTCCTTGTTCGTCGACGTGTTGATCACCTGGATCTTGTTGGCCGCGCCGTAGGAGACATAGGCCAGGGCCTTCGTCGGACTGCAGGCCATGGCGTACACGTCGGCCTCGTGTCCCTTGATCACGGGCACGCTGCCCATGGGTTGGTAATTCTGTGTGTCGAAAACCCGAATGCCTTCGCCCTTGTTGACGACAAAGAGCTTTGCGCCATCAGATGAAACTGCCAGCGCACTGATGCTGCGTCCCGCATCGAACTGCGTGATAATGTTTTCCTTCTGCGTGTCGATCACGTAGACGCGCAGTTCGCGCGTGGGATCGTCGGCACGCTCGGCCACGTAAATGCGTGTTCCTTCCCAGTTGCGTATCATCACGCCCGCGTTGATGCCGCGACGGTTCACGGGCAGACGCAACACCTGGGCTTCCCGTACCTCGGCGAGATCCACGATGGAAACGGTAATATCTCCCGTGTTGCTCACGTACAGGCGACTCTTGTCCGCATTCGCCACCACGTACAGCGGGTCGCGGCCGACCTGGATGCGCTGCAGCAGCTGGCTGGTATGCGGATTGACGACGGCGAGATTCCCTTCGTCGGTCAGGGCGGCGTATACGTAGGTTTCCTGTGCGGAGGCCGTATTGGTGAGGAACGGGAGCGTCAGAAGCAGGAAAGCGAAGGAGGTAAGGAATTGTTTCATAGCTTTGCTCGTTTCCTGAAAAGTGGAGGTGGTGGTCGGGCAATTACAATGGTAGTAAAGACAGATGTTTCTTACAAGGACAGTGAAGTAAATTCATCACGCGGTCAGGCCCTGTCCACCGGACGGAGTCGCCCCGGCAACCGGGGGATTTCGTCATGACACGTGATCGATTTCATACCGCAGCAAGGAGGAGAGAGTTCCCATGAGGGTATATTTTCCCGTCATTTTCAGCATGGTGTCCATCGCCATTCTCAGCATCGTCGAGATCACGCTGCTCAAACTTCTGCATCCCGACTGGTGGCGGCAGCGCTGGGTGCGTCGTACTTCCTTCGGTCTCCCCCTGGCGGGACTGCTGGGACTGGCGCTCTGGGCGGCCGGCATCGCGCTCGAGATCGACGTTTCCGTCACCATCGGCGCCACACTCACATCGCTGGTGTTCGTTCTCGGCGTCGCCTTCATGCTTTCACTGCCCTTCAGCGCCGTCTTCCACTCGATCGACCGTTTCATCGCCTGGATCGGTCGCCGGCGCGTCGAGTCCGGCAGACGTGAGGCGCCCCCGGATCCCGCCCGCCGGCGTCTGTTGACCACAACGGCGGCCGTCTTCCCCCTGCTCGCGCTCACCGCCGGTGGCACGGGCATTGCCGGCGCCTACAGGGACCCGCGTATCCCGGAAATTCCGCTTCATTACCCGGCGCTGCCGCCCGGACTGGAGGGACTGCGCATCCT
>JAVVFP010000211.1:0-5906 GCA_032250495.1 Bacteroidota bacterium
GCGCCGGTCGCGTGGTGTACCGCGTCGTGGCACGGGCCGGAGATTTTTCCGACGGCGAGGAAATGGCTCTTCCCGTACTGCCCAACCGCATGCTGGTCACCGAGACCATGCCGATGAATATCCGCGGAGGAGAGAGGAAGTCCTTCACCTTCGACAAGCTGGTCAACAGCGGCTCCTCGTCCACGCTGCGGCATCATCAGCTCACGCTGGAAATGACCTCGCAGCCCGCCTGGTACGCGGTGCAGGCGCTGCCGTACCTTATGGAATACCCATATGAATGCTCCGAGCAGGTGTTCAGCCGCTATTACGCGAACAGCATCGCCGCGCATATCGTCAACAGCAACCCGAAGATCAAGCGCGTGTTCGAGCAGTGGAAGAACACGGACGCCCTGCTTTCCAACCTCCAGAAGAACCAGGATCTCAAGATGCTGCTGCTCGAGGAGACACCCTGGGTGCTGCAGGGCAAGGACGAGAGTGAGCGGAAGAAGCGTATCGCGCTGCTGTTCGATCTCAACGCCATGGGTAATCAGCTCGACAACGCCATCCGCAAGCTCGAGAAGGCGCAGGCGAGCAACGGGGGATGGCCCTGGTTCCCTGGCATGCCCGAGAGCCGCTACATCACGCAGTACATCGTCGCGGGCTTCGGACACCTGGCGCAGCTCGGCATCACGCCGCGGGACGAGCGCATCGCACGCATGCTGCGCCGTGCGGTGGAATACATCGACGACCGTATGAGCGCCGAGTATGAGGAAATGAAGCGCCGCGAAGGCAGCTTCGATGAGGAGAAGGATTATCTGCGCCAGCTCGAGATACAGTATCTCTACGCCCGCAGTTATTTCCTCGAACAGGACATTCCATCCCATTACGACGAGGCCGTGTCCTTCTGGCGTTCGGAGGCGCGCAAGTGGTGGGTCCGACGCGGCCACATGCCGCAGGGCATGATTGCACTGGCGCTGCATCGCTTCAAGGAGAAGGACGTCCCGCAGGCCGTCGTCCGCTCCCTTCGTGAGCGCGCGCTGCAGAACGAGGAAATGGGCATGTACTGGAAATACGAACGCGGCTGGTTCTGGTACCAGGCCCCGATCGAGACGCAGGCGCTGCTGATCGAGCTGTTCGACGAGGTCGCCGACGACGGTGCGGCGGTGGACGAGATGAAGATCTGGCTGCTCAAGCAGAAGCAGGTGCAGGACTGGGGTTCCACCGTCGCCACGGCGGAGGCCTGCTACGCCCTGCTGCGGCGCGGCAGCGACCTGCTCTCCTCCGACAAGCTCGTGGAAGTGACCATGGGCGGAGAGCGCATCGATCCCCGTGCGCTGGGTGCCACCGTAGAGGCAGGCACCGGACACTACCGCGTCGACTGGCGCGGAGGCGACGTCGATCCGTCCATGGGCAATGTGACCGTGGAGAAGGAAGACAAGGGCATTGCCTGGGGCGCGCTGTACTGGCAATATTTCGAGCAGCTCGACAAAATTACTCCTGCGCAGACGCCGTTGCAGATCGAGAAGGAACTGTTCCTGCAGCGGAACACCGAGAAAGGGCTGGTTCTCGAACGCATCACCGAAGAGAACGCCCTGCATGTCGGCGATGTCGTCAAGGTGCGGGTTATCGTTCGTGTGGACCGTGACATGGAGTACGTGCATTTGAAGGATATGCGCGGGGCGGGACTCGAACTGGTCAATCAGCTTTCAGGCTATCGCTGGAAAAGCGGACTCGGCTATTACGAAGCGTTGAAGGACGCGTCGGTGAATTTCTTTTTCCACTGGCTGCGCAAGGGCGTGCACGTGTTCGAGTACCCGCTGCGTGTATCGAACGAAGGTGAATTCTCCAACGGCATCTCCAGCATACAGTGCATGTACGCACCGGAGTTCGCCGCGCATACGGCGGGCATACGCGTAACGGTGGCCGAATAGGTCGTGGCGGGGCGGGAGGAACGTCAGGTCTCGCGGTACTCGCGCAGGGTGATGAGGGCCTCGGCAAAATCCCTGAACGCCCCGTTGCCGCCGCGCCAGGCGCAGACGTATTGCGCGACCTCGAGAACCTGCGGCATCGCGTCCGCGGGTGAAGCCGTGAGCCCGCGTTCTCCGATCACATCCATGATTCCCAGGTCGTTGACATCGTCCCCGATATAGGCGATTTCCTCCGGTGAGAGTCCCGTATCACGACGGATGCGGTCGAGCGCAGCGACTTTGTCCTTGATGCCGAGGTAGAGATGCGGCAGGCGAAGTTTCTCCGCCCGCCTTTTGAGATTGAGGGATTTCTCTCCCGTGATGATGCCACTCTGGACGCCGATGAGGCCAAGACGTTCCATTCCCATGCCGTCACGAATGCTGTATCGTTTGACGACCTCGCCTTCGGGGCCGTAGTACACCCCGGTGTCTGTGAGTACTCCGTCGTTGTCGGAGAGAAGCAGGCGTATGCGGCGGGCGCGACGTACGGCTTCGTCATAGGAGAGGTGCCTGAGGCTGCCAAGCAACCGTGGGAGTATGGTGTCGGGGGGTAATTTCATCATGCGGAAAAATAACCGGTATGGGGGATCACTTGCAATGCCGCGAGTCCATCTCCCGGTCCTTTCAGGATTCCGGGTTTTCCACGGTAAGCGATTCCACCCAGAATACTTCGCAGGCGCCGTCGCCGGTGTCGTTGCGCCTGGTGGAGGAGACCCAGTGCCAGCCCCCGTCGCGGGTCACCTTGACGAGGGAGCCGGTCATATGCACGACGCTCCCTTCGTGCACGTCGTCAATGGCATCCCACACCGCCTTGTTGGCGGGAAGGATATGCACGTTGGCGCTGTTTTCCTCGATTTCCTTGCGCGGGATGGGCATAAGGCCGTTCGGCTGCCACTTGTACCAGCGATGTCCCTGTGATATCTCCAGCTTGTCGATGACGAAGCTGTCGGACATGCGTCCCCACCCGAGTGCGAAATCCACCGGTGAGATATCGCTTTCCACGCCGCTGCCGTATTCCTCGCGGCTCAGGACGCGCGCACGGATGTCGTAGTCCGCCAGCGCGGTGATCATGAAATCGCCGTGCAGCCAGGGACTGTTGCGGGAGGGTGCAGTCTGCAGGGGCTGGGCGGGACAGAGGACGCCGACTTCCCATTCCATGACCGGGGAAGGCCAGAAATTCCAGACGGAAAAGACGAAAACAAAAGCGAGGACGCTCCAGAGCAGAATGCGCGTCGGCGTGTTCATTCCCGGCTGTCCTTTTTCTTGACACTGCTTTTATTGTCCTCGAGAAAGCGCTCCATCTCCGCGGCCTGTTCCGAGGTCGTGGCGACATCGGGGACCGTGAGAATGAGAACGGATCCCTCTGTCGGCTCGCCAGGGTCGGCCACCGTGAACACGCAGCAGACTTTTCCGTCGACGACAAGGGCCGCTTCCCTGCCGCGCGAACGCGCGAAGCGACGCCAGCGGGCTTCCATCGCGCCGGTGAGCGTCAGGTGCAGATCGTATGTTTCCCCCTTCCCGGGTTTGACCTGGAAACGGGAAATCTGCTTGCCGGAGAGGACCGGATCGCCGAGTCGGTATTCGTCGCCGCTTTCGGACAGGAAGCGCGAAGCGAGGGGGTCGTCGCTCTGTATTTCGCGGATTTCGACGAAATCGGCGAAGGTGGGACGCACAGGGGCACTGCCGCATGAGGCAATGAGGAGAAGGAGAAGGAGCAGGGGCAGGAAGCGCATGAATGTCCTCTTCAACAGGCATGACATGAGGTCGCAGAAAGAACGGCTCGCGGTATGTTACGGACCCGTGTCCAGAAAAACAACGGGAGGAGACGCAGCGATGTCCCCGGGATCAAAAAAAATCGCCACCCGGACCTTGGAGGAAGCGGGTGGCGATTACTTTCAGGCATGCCGCTGCGCGGATGCGGCTGCGCGGATGCGGCCGAAGCCTCTCAGGCCTCGTCCTCGGCATATGCCTCGATCGGCGGACACGAGCACATGATATGCCTGTCGCCGTAGGAATTGTCGATGCGGGCGACGGGGGACCAGTACTTGCGGTCGCGGACGAAGGGCAGCGGGTACACGGCCTTCGAACGTGCGTAGGGATGATCCCAGCTGTCACCGGTCGCCTCTGGCGCGGTATGCGGCGCGTTGTGCAGGACGCTCGCTTCCGCGTCAATGCCACCGTCGATCACTTCCTGTATTTCCCTGCGAATTTCGAGCAGGGCGTCCGCGAGGCGGTCGAGCTCCGTGCGGGATTCACTTTCCGTGGGTTCGATCATAAGCGTTCCGGCGACCGGGAACGCCAGCGTCGGAGCGTGGAAGCCATAATCGATCAGTCGCTTTGCGACGTCCTCTGCTTCGATGCCGTACTCCTTGAAAGGCCGCAGATCGACGATGAACTCATGCGCCACCCTGCCGTTTTTGCCGCTGTACAGAATCCTGTAATCCTTCTCGAGTCGGCTCTTGAGGTAGTTGGCGTTGAGTATCGCGAACCGTGTGGACTCGGTCAGTCCGTTTCCGCCGAGCATTTTAATGTAGCCGTATGAAATAGGCAGGATGCTGGCGCTGCCCCAGGCGGCGGAAGACACCGCAGGAATATGCTGCGTGCCACCGGTCGACGTCATGACGTGACCCGGGAGGAAAGGAGCGAGATGGGCCGCGACCGAAATAGGTCCCATACCCGGACCGCCGCCACCGTGCGGGATGGCGAAGGTTTTGTGGAGGTTGAGGTGACAGACGTCGGCCCCGATGATGCCGGGACTGGTGAGGCCCAGCTGCGCATTGAGGTTCGCGCCGTCCATGTAAACCTGTCCGCCGTTCTCATGCACGATTGCGCACACCTCGGTAATGCTTTCTTCGAACACGCCGTGCGTCGAGGGATAGGTTACCATGAGGGCGGAAAGCGTTTCGCGGTGTTCCTCCGCCTTCGCGCGCAGGTCACTGACGTCGATGTTCCCGTTCTCGTCGCAGGCGACGATGACCACGCGCGCACCGGCCATTACCGCGCTGGCGGGATTGGTTCCGTGTGCAGAGGATGGAATGAGCACGACGTTGCGCCGGGCCTCCCCGTTGGCGATGTGATAGGCGCGGATGACCATCAGTCCCGCATACTCGCCCTGGGCGCCGGAATTTGGCTGCAGGGAAGTGGCCGTCAGGCCGGTGACCTTCGAGAGCATGTCCTCGAGTTCGCTGATCATCATGCGATACCCCTCAGCCTGTGCCGCAGGGACGAAGGGATGCAGGGCGGAGAATTCCGGCCAGGAGACCGGCAGCAACTGGGTGGCGGCATTGAGTTTCATCGTGCAGGAACCGAGCGGTATCATCGAGTGCACGAGGGAGATGTCCTTGTTCTCCAGCGACTTGATGTAGCGCATCATCTCGGTTTCGGAACGGTTCATGTTGAACACCGGGTGTGCCAGGTACGCAGAACTCCGCGAGAGCGTTTCCGGGTACGTCGTCGAGAGTCCTTCGAACAGCGAATCGTCCGACGGGACTTCCATGCCGGCAGCGGTAGCGAAGACGCCGATGATGTCGCGCACATCCTCCACGGTCGTGGTTTCGTCGAGTGCGATGCCGACATGGGCGTCGTCGACATAGTGAAAGTTTATTTCGGCTGCTTCCGCGGCTTTCCGCACGGCGGCGGTGTCGGCTTCCACGAGGAGCGTGTCGAAGTACAGCGCGTTTTTCTGCGAGTACCCGAGGGAGCGGAGACCTTTCTCCACGGCTGCCGCGCACAGATGCACGCTCCCCGCAATGGATTTCAGTCCCTCCGGACCATGATACACGGCATACATGCCGGCCATGACAGCGAGCAGGGCCTGCGCAGTGCAGATGTTCGATGTGGCCTTTTCGCGTCGGATGTGCTGCTCACGCGTCTGAAGCGTCATACGGTAGGCATTGTTGCCGTGCCGATCGACGGAGACGCCGATGATACGTCCCGGCAACTGCCGGACATACTGCTGGC
>JAVVFP010000001.1:0-32273 GCA_032250495.1 Bacteroidota bacterium
CCTTACGGCGGCAATGCTGTGCGGCACCGCATCCCTGGTGGCACAGGAAGCGGTCGGGGATTCGACCGGTATACGGGACAGCCTCGCCACAGCGGGTCCGGGATCGATCTCACTGGGTTTCGAGCGCAACGTCAACACCTTTCTCTGGGATTTCGGGGGAAATTATCGCTTCGAGGAAGGACCCTGGCAGATGACGGCGGACGAACGCTTTCAGCGGACACTCATCCGCACCGACCGCAGTACGGTCAAGGACGAACAGAGTTTCCGTCTCGATGCCATGCGCGAGCTGTCGAAGAATCTCGCCGTGACCACTTCCTTCTCCTCCTTCATATTCTCCGACAATCGCGCACTCGCACTCAACGATCTTTCCACCAACAAGGCGCTGGCAGGCGTGCGATGGTCACCGCTCGCCACACTGCAGGTCACACCGATGGCGGGGGTGAGCGTCGACAATCAGCAGGGCATAGAAGACCTCGGACTGATGTATGCCGGTAGCGCCACGCTGCACGACCTGGTGCTGGGACGCAACGTGGCACGCGCCGATCTGTACGCGTCGGCGGAGTATATCGATCCCCGCTTTCAATCCGAACAGCGCGGCAGTGCGGATCTGCTCGCGAGCTTCGGCAATGAGAGCCTCAACCACACGCAGCTGACCATTCGGAACGTGCGGCGTGAATTCTATCTCGCGTACGATTCCACGCTCGAAGCACAGACCGGTACCGGTCACCCGATTGAATCTCGGGACGAACGCATCGTCTCGCTCTCCAACACCCTGCGGTATCAGCTGTTGCGTCCCCTGGACCTGGTTGCCACCGTGGACCTGTCACAGCGTGACATTTCGCGCGCGCGCGCGGCTCGGCGCATAGACGACGAAAACCCCTTTTTCGACAACGACATCAGTGAATTCCATCTCAACGGAAACCTCCAGTTGCGATATCACAATGGAGCAGGGACGCACGGCATGCTGCGCGTGGAAATCAATGAAAGGGACGAACAGCACAGCATCTCTCCCTTCGAGGGCGCATCGAGCGTGAGCATCGCCCGCCAGGAACTGCTCGAGGAACAGAAGAACAACACAATACGACAGACGCAGCTCGCACTGCAGCTGTCACAGGCCGTGAGTCGTCGTGACACGCTCTCGCTGTCCGCTTCGACGGTGAAAATGCAGTATGACACACCGAGCGACGAAAACTTCGACGACCGCGACGAACTTTTCGTCCTCGCGGGCCTTCGCTGGGTGCACCGTTTCTCCCCGTATTTCCAGGCGTCCCTCAGCGGCGACGTCAACCTGCGGCACACGGTGTTCATTTTCGCAGAACGTAGTGCGAACAATACGTGGAACCGCGTCATTCGCCTCGCGCCTTCGACTGAGCTGCGCATCGGGCAGGGCGTGATCAGCCGCAACAGCGCGGAGATCGTGGCGAACTACACCGTGTATGATTTCGAAAGCGCGGCGGTCGCGCAGCGGAGTTATTCAATGCGGCAGCTCACGGTCAGTGATTCCACCCTCGTACATCTCGGAGCGGACTTCTGGGCCGAGATGCAACTGCATGTCCGCGTCTACGAACGCGGGGAACTGCGCTGGACGGCTTTCACCGTGCGGCCCGTACAGTTCTTCGATGAGCGCACGATGTCGCTCTCGCTGCTCTGCCTGCGCGGCGATGTTCGCGCCACCGCCGGGTTCCGACTTTTCGAGCAGCGACGCTATCGCTACGAGGGAATAGAACGTACGCGAAGCGGGCTGCTACGCAGCTACGGTCCCACGGCGAGCCTGCGCTTTCATCTGTCGGGAATGGCGGATATCATTGCGGAGGGGTGGTATCAACTCACCTCCGAGGGCAGCGGGGCGACCCGTACGACGCCGAACCTCTCGCTGCGTCTTCTCTGGAATCTGTGAGCAGGATTTTCTACTTTACCTGAAAGCATCCCATCCAGGAGGGTTCCGATCTGAGCAAAGCCTTGATGACAAAGTCCATCAGCATCCCCAGTGTCCGCACCAACATCAGCCTGGTCGAAGCATTCATCCTCGAGATACACGACGCGGTTTCACTGGAAGAATCCGTCCTCGACCGTATCATGATTTCCATCACCGAGGTTGTCAACAACGGGATCATACACGGCAACCAGGCCGATCCCGACAAGCAGGTGCATGTATCCTGCAGCTGCTATGATGACCGTGTCGATTTCGTGATCCGCGACGAAGGCACCGGTTTTCGTCCGGAGGACATTCCCGACCCGCTCGCAGAACCCAACCTGCTCAAGGAGGGCGGCCGCGGCGTACTGATCGTCCGTTCCATGATGGACCGGGTCGATTTCCGCCACACAGAACGCGGCATGGAAGTGCATTTATCCATCCGACGCTCCGAGGACTGAGTCCCCCTCCCATCTTCACCGACCACAGGAAAAGTACATGCCCCACCGTCCCTATGTGCCCGGAGACGAAACCCGTCTCATGACCATACAGCGCTTCATCGCCCAGGAAGAACGCATGCATCCCGGGGCCACCGGAGAATTTTCCACGCTTCTCCGCAACCTTGCACTCGCCGTGAAAATCGTATCCCGTGAAGTCCGGCGTGCGGGACTTGTGGATATTCTCGGCCGCGCTGAGAGCACGAATCCGAGCGGTGAAGACGTAAAGAAACTCGATGTGTTCGCAAATCACATGATCATCAACGCCCTGGAGAGCGGCGGACAGCTTTGTGTTATGGCCTCGGAAGAAAACGAATCCATCATCCCCATACCCGAGGAATTTCCCTGTGGCAAGTACGCGATGCTCTTCGATCCCCTGGACGGGTCCTCGAATATCGAAGCCAATGTCACCATCGGCACCGTGTTCTCCATTTTCCGCCGTGTGAGCGAAGGCTGCCGCGGTACGGAAGCGGACGTGGTGCAGCCGGGACTCAAGCAGATTGCCGCGGGTTATGTGATGTACGGATCCAGCACCATCCTCGTGTTCACCACCGGTAACCGTGTGCAGGGCTTCACGCTCGATCCTACCATCGGATCCTTCCTTCTGTCGCATCCAGACATGACCATCCCTTCCCGCGGCAGTATATACAGCGTCAACGAGGGAAACCGTCTGCAGTGGGACGAAGGTTTCCTGCGCTATATCGCATACCTGCAGTCCCACGACACGACACTCGGGAAACCGTACAGGGCCCGCTATGTCGGATCCATGATCGCCGACGTGCACAGGACGCTGCTCTATGGCGGCATCTTTGCCTACCCGGCGGACAGCACCAATGGACACGGGAAACTCCGTCTCATGTATGAAGCAAATCCCATGGCGTTTATCATCGAGCAGGCGGGGGGACGCGCCACCGACGGTACCAGGCGTCTCCTGGAGATCGTACCGACAGATGTACATCAGCGCGTGCCCGTGTTTCTCGGCAGCACCGAAGATGTGCGCGAGGCGGAAGATTTCATCGCAGGACGCCGCTGACAGGGGCGCAGCCAAATGAGGATCTCGCTCACCACCCTGTCGCTCGCCGTTCTGCTCCTGGCCGTCCATCCGGCGCAGGCGCAGCGATCCGCGGGAGACCGCGCCAACATCGACCCGCTGTTTCTTGTCGATATGCCTGTCGCCGGCATTCTTCCGGCGACCTCCGGTTCGGTGGAGACCTATCTCTATCCTGACGGCGGCGTTCTCGCAACCTTCACCTACGGTTTGATCACCAACCTCAATGTCGGCGTCGCTTTTGGCGGAACCCGCCTGATCGGCAGCGGCGGAATTACCTGGAACAATCTCCCGGGGGTGAACGTGCGCTTCCGCGCCATGGAGGAAAGCATGCGCAAGCCGGCCATTGTCGTGGGTTTCGATTCACAGGGTCATGATGGATGGTTGAAGGGCGCGCGGCAGTACGTGATGAAGTCACCAGGCTTTTTCGTCACCGCCAGCAAAAATTACCAGCTGCTCGGTACCATCAGCTTTCACGGAGGTGCCAACTATACGCTCGAACGTCATGACGGGGATATGGATCCGAACATTTTCCTCGGCGCCGAGAAATCCCTCGGCCCCATAACCTCCCTGTTGCTGGAATACAATTTCGCGTTCGACAATGACAGGGATCAGCGTGGCATCTTCAACGGAGCGCTCGGAGCCGGGGTTCGCGTTTCCACGAATATCGGTTTCAACCTGGATGTGCTCTTCAAAAACCTCCTCACCTCGGATTTCGCCTACGACAAGATTATCCGTGCCGTTCGGCTGCAATACGTACGATATCTCTAGCGTTGTCCATTATTTCGCACAGATATCGTCCTCTCTGGAGGTCACTTCGCATCCCCTTTCCCGGACACATAAAAAGAAGTAGCTTTTATGCAGCGGACAGAGCCATTTTCTCCCCCTGTCTGGGTGACAATTACGGCATGAAATTTGTTTCCTACTATAGTAGAGAAAACATCGAAACCGATGAGGTGTGTCATGAAACGATCAAATAACCTGCTACTCGCGCTCGCATCCGTCGTGCTGCTTGTCGGAACCTCCGGCTGCTACACACAGATCGCCGTACGCGACGACTATCCCCGATACGAAGAATACGACTACGCGGACTACTCCGAGACCTATGAAGACACGCTCGGAAATGTCGTCACAAACAACTACTACTACGACAGTTATCCCCGCACGTCGGCATATTTCGATTTTTACTACCCGGTGCGCTGGGGTTCCTACTGGTCCATGCATTATGATCCCTGGTACAGCTACTACAGTCCTCCGTACTGGGGCTACTACAATCATTACTGGGATCCCTTCTGGTACGGACACTCCCCGTACTGGCATCGTCCTTACTACTATCCGCACAGCTGGGCCTATTACGGAAGCGGCGGGGGCGGCGGCTACTATTATGGTGGCGCCGTGCTCACAACGCGCCACACCGGTTCCCGCGTGCGCACCACCGGTGTGACCCGCAGTATCAGCTCCAGGTCACGCTCAGTGGGAGCGACGCGCTCTGCAACCACGCGCTCGCGCGTTTCCCGTGTGACTGACGATGGACGCAGTTCCGTACGCTCCTCGACCACACGCAGTGGAAGCTACGAGCGTCTCAACAGGAGCTCGCGCGAATCGATCAACAGCACGCGTTCGCAGTCCGGCTCACGCTCCACCTACGAGCGTGCACGAAGCAGTTCCGGCAGCTCGCGCGAATCGACACGCTCGCGGTCGAGTTCCGGCAGCTCGCGCGAATCGACGCGCTCAGGGTCGAGTTCCGGCAGCTCGCGCGAATCGACACGTTCGTCCACCCCGCGCTCGCGCAGCTCTTCGGGCAGCGGACGAAGCTACACACCGTCATCGCGTTCGGGAAGCAGTTCCTCGGGCAGCGGGCGGAGTTATTCACCACCCTCGCGCAGCTCCAGCGGAAGCAGTGGTCGTTCGTCCTCCGGCGGCAGCCGTTCGTCGAGCGGCGGCAGTCGCAGCCGTTCACGCTGATCGAGTGGAGAACCCCGATCGCACGAATGTGCGATGACAGAAGCTGCTCCGTCAATCGCTAGTAATGTTTCGAAGAGAAATTTGCACCCGTTCCGGATCTGACACACCTCGTCGGAATGGTTCATCAGGAGGTCACCATGAAACGCGCAGTATCTTTGCTTTTCTTTTTTCTCATCGCCTGGTCCACGGAATCGCAGGCCCAGGTGATTGAAGACGCCCTGCGTCTCTCGCGGCCCGGTAGCATTGTCGGTACACGAAGTGCTGGCATGGGGAACGCGTTCATCGGACTCGCCAACGACGCGACGGCGTTGTACTGGAACCCGGCCGGACTCGGTCAGCTGCGCATGCGCGAGTTTTCTCTCGGACTTTCGAACAACGGAATGAGCAACGACGCCACGATGTTCAATATGACCACGAACGGGGACAACAGCGGGACGGTGCTCACCAATCTTAATTTCGCCGTTCCCTTTCCCGTGGTGCGCGGCAGCTTTGTTCTTGCCGCCGGGTACAACCGCCTCCTCGATTACAACGGCGCGATGATGGTGGATGTTTACAATCCCGAGAGCTCCATTCAGGCCTCGCTGTTCAACGACGACATCGATCTGGATTTCGCGTGGAATCTCGGACTCGAAGACGTGCTGGTCGATTCCCTTCTCGATGAAGGCCTGCCGGGCTGGCTCGCCATTCCTGTCGCCAACCGCGTGCAGCAGACCATTGACGTCGAGGAAGAAGGCGGACTCAACCAGTGGTCCGTCGGTGGGAGCACCGAGCTCGCCCGGGGAGTGATGGTCGGCGCCGCACTGAACGTGCTCAGCGGTTCTTACCGCTACGAGCGCCTTTTCGTCGAGCGCGACATCAACGGTGTCTGGCAGGGCTCGATTCTCGGCATCAATCCGAACAGCGACGACTCTGATCTTCTCCGCACTGATTTCGAGGAACTGGAATTGCTCGAGGAGATTCAACAGGATCTTTCCGGCTGGAACATGCGCTTCGGTTTCCTTTACAATTACCGCGACAAGGCGCGTTTCGGCGTCTCGATACAGACGGCGAGCCGGATCACGGTCAACGAGGATTACTACAAGTCGGGGAACAGCTACTTCGGCGACGGCTCCGGAGAAGGGTACGACCTCACATTCGAAAACCACAACTACGAGATCATCACGCCCGCGATTTACGGTTTCGGCGCTTCTGTCACGCCCGTGGAATTCGCCACGGTATCCGCGGATTTCGAGCTGGTCGATTTCTCCGAGATTGAATTCGATGCAAGCAACGACCTCGACGCGCTCACGCTCAGTGATTTCAACCGTGACATCCGCAACACCTTCCGCGCCACGAATAACTTCCGCATCGGTGCTGAGTTTCTCGTTCCGAACACGGGACTCGCTCTCCGCGGCGGATTCGGCTACCGCTATTCGCCGTACGAAGCCGACGAAGGGAAGAGTGAATACGACGTGACCTCGCTCTCCGCCGGACTCGGTTACCGCTTCGATAATAATTTCAGCATACAGGCTGCGTACGTGCACGCGAGTTACGAGACCTTTGCCTACAATTACATCGATCCGGATCTCGACGTACCTGAATCCGGCTTCCGCGTGGACCAGGAAATCACCCTGTCGCAGCTCATGTTCGGCGTGGTCTACCGCTTCTGACATATGACGATACACACCCCGACCCCGCGGCTGCTTGCTGTCGCGGGGTTTTTTCTTGCTGATCCGCCAGCGGTGCCGCGCCATACCGGACCACTTCCTACGTTGCTTTATAATGCATGTCCCACTATATTGCCTAGCTTGAATATCTGTTCTTTCTTCGTGGAGTATCAAACATGGCTATGATGACCAAAATGCGCGACAATGCGCACGTTTTCATCGTCGCATTCATCGTGGTTTTCGTCGCCTTCTGGGTTATAAGCGACGTCGATCTCGGTTCCATTATGCAGGGGTCCGTCAACGAGATCGGCAATGTCGGCGGTAAATCCATCACGTACCAGGAATACCAGGCCGTAGTCGACCGCGTTGCCGAGCAGCGTCGACAGGAGAATGGAGGCCGGGAACTGACCGAAAACGACTTTATGCAGATTCGCGAGCAGGTCTGGAATGACTTCGTCACCCAGGCAATCGTGGAAAACGCGATAGAGGAATTCGGCATCACCGTCTCCGACCAGGAGATAACCGACTGGGTATGGGATCTGCGCAACCCCCCCGAACAGCTGGCCCAGTATTTCATGGACAGCACCGGTCGTTTCAATGCGCAGAATTACGAGCAGTTCCTGCGGAATCCGGGTCCGGAAAACGAGGAAGCGCTCATCGCCGTAGAGCAGCAGCTCAAGTCCGAACTGCTGCGCTCGAAGCTCACCAACGTGCTCACATCCTCGGTCATCGTTTCCGAGGAGGACATACGCTGGAAGTACATTGAGAACAACATTGATTTCAATGCCAGCTATGTTTTCTTCGATCCCCGCGTTTTCGCCGCAGGCGACACCAGCGAACCGACGGACGCGGAATACAAGGCCTACTACGAGAAGAACAAGGATCGTTTCAAAATCGACGATATGCGCGTCCTGCAATACGTTCTTTTCGCCGACAGTCCCTCCAAGAGCGATACTGCGGCCATCGTCAATGAGCTGAACACCATTACGAATCTCGTCAGCGAAGGCACGGATTATCTCGAGCTCGTCGAACTGAACTCAGAGGTACCCTACGACAGTACCGTGTGGACCACACGGGATAATGTCGCAGAGCCCGTCGCCGAGCAGGCATTTTCGGCTCCGGTCGGCTCCATCGTCGGCCCCATTCCCAACGAGACGGGTCTCTCCCTGTTCAAGGTGATGGACGCCCGAGAAGGGGAGAACACGCTGTACAGTGCTTCGCACATTCTGCTGCGCACCGACGGCGGTCAGGATGACGCGGCACAGAAAGCCAAGGCCGAGGAAGTTCTCGCCCGGGCAAAGTCCGATGAGGATTTCAAAAAACTCGCCGCCATGTATTCCGAGGAACCGGGCGCAGCCGAGCGTGGGGGAGCCCTTCCCTGGTTCGGCAAGGGTCGCATGGTAAAGGAATTCGAAGACGCCGTCATGAACGCCCGCGCCGGTCAGATCGTCGGCCCGGTCAAGACGCAGTTCGGATACCACATCATCAAGGTAAACGGTTCCTCGAAGCGCGAAGTCAAGCTCGCGGAGATTCGCATGTCCATCCGTGCCGGATCGCGCACGATGGAGGAAATCTTCGAACGCGCCCGCAACTTCGCTTACTTCGCGAATGAAAACGGCTTCGAAGCGGAAGCGGAGGCGCAGGGACTCCAGGTTCAGGAGACCCCCGAGTTCGCGCGCCAGACAGGATCTTACGTCCCCGGCATTGGCACAAGTCCGGCGATGCTGCGTTTCGCTTTCGAGAACAGCGTCGGTGACATAAGTGAAGTACACCGTGCTAGTGGCGGCTATGTCGTAGCCATGATCGCGGACGAACGCGATGCCGGCTATCGTCCCCTCGACGAGGTTCGGGATCAGATCCGCGCACAGGTGGTATATGAGCGTCAGATCGAAAAAACGCATGAAATCGCCCGCCAGGTCGCCGGTAGCGGCAAGTCGCTCGAGGCTATCGCCGGAAGCGATCCGAAACTCAACGTGACAACGCCACCGCCCTTCAAGCTGCAGAACGGCATCCCCAATATCGGGCCCGACCAGGCCTTCATCGGTCGCCTTCTGAAACTGAACGTCGGTCAGATGACCGAACCGTTCCGCGGTCTTCGTGGCATTTACGTCGCGAAACTCGATGCGAAATCCGCCTTCGACGAAACCGCTTACAAAGTCAAGAAGGACGAACTGCGCAAGCAGCAGCTTTCCAGCCTGCAGAACGAGTTCATTCAGTCGTGGATCGAGCAGAAGCGGGACGACATCGAAATCGTTGACAACCGCTATCGTTTCTTCCGCTGATCCCCGCGGAACTTTTCGGCCGTTCTTCCCATTGTCAGGAATAGCGAAGATCTGCTGAATACGAATTGAGGAAAAGCATGCAAATCCCCCGGTGGAGTCATACGTATACCGTACTGCGCCGGGGGATTTTCTTATCCGTCCTTCTTATACTTCCGTGCCGCGAGGCGCTGGTCTCGCAGCCACGGCTGCACGCGATTTCCGTTTCCGCGGGACTGATAGAAGATTCGCGCATCTTCGTTTCCCCGCAATCACCCGATCCGGTCGAGAGGCAGCGCACTACCAACCTCGGTGCGACCACGGGCTACGGCGCCAGTTATCGCTACCGCCTGTACCAATCCGTCACACTGCAGCTGCACGGCGAATTCGTGCATACGCGCAGCAGCTCACGTGATTTGGCCGGGACGCGAATGGAGAACGGTTTCGATATCTGGCTGCTGGAAGTGGCCGGTATGTTTTCACTTCCGTTCAGCTCCGACCGCTTCGAGATGTATGTGGGAGGCGGAGCGGGAGTGTATGTCGGACGCCGCAGTTATGCGGTCGCGGACGCCATATCGGAAACAGTATCAGCTGTTCCCGCATTCGGCATACATATTCTGGTGGGGGCGGAATACCTGTTGACGCGCCATCTGGGCATTCGCGCCGACGTTGTCTTCCGTGATCCCCAGATGTCCGTCGAGAACCGTTTTCGTCAGTCCTCGGTGACCGCCAATGGTATCGTGTACGAACTCGGGACCGCACCATTTCTCTCACATGTCAACCTCAACGGAAACATCTACTCCCTGGGAGTTTCCTGGCACTTCTGACCGGCCGCGCACTGGCGGCAGCATTTCCCCTTACATTTTTTCCGGCGCCGCAATCCCGATAATGGAAAAACCGTTCGCCAACACCTGACGTGCTGCCTGGCAGAGCGCGATGCGCGCAGTGCTGAGTTCCCTGTCCTCGGTCACGACGCGGCAATCATGGTAAAACCTGTGGAACGCCGTCGCCACGCCGTGCAGGTAGGTACAGATATGCTGTGTCTCGTAGGTGCGTGCGGAGAGCTGTATGATGTCCCCGAAGCGCAGCAGCTCTTTTATCAGCGCAGTCTCCGACTCGTGCGTCAGCAGTTCGAGTTTCGCCGCGCCACCTGCGGACATGCCTTCGCTTTCCGCGAAACGCAAGATGCTTGCAATGCGTGCATGGGCGTACTGCAGGTAATACACCGGGTTGTTCTCGCTCTGCTCCTGCGCGAGACGGATGTCGAATTCCAGATGTGAACTGGCACCGCGCATGATGAAAAAATAGCGGACCGCATCGCTGCCGACATCATCGATCAGCTCGTCGAGCGAATAGACATTGCCGGAGCGTTTGCTCATCTTCACCGTTTCCCCTTCGTTGACGAAACTCACCATCTGGTGTATGATGACGTCGACATGGTCGGTGGAGAGACCGAAGGAACGCACCGCGGCAAGGACATCGGGAATGGTGGCGATGTGATCAGCGCCGAAGATATCTATGATGCGGTCATAACCGCGGAGAATCTTGTCCTTGTGATACGCAATGTCGGGAAGGCGATAGGTCGGTTCCCCGCTGCTCTTTACAATCACCCGGTCCTTGTCCGCACCGAACTCCGTGCTTTTCAGCCACACAGCGTCATCCTTGTCATAGGCCAGTCCGTTCTCGCGGAGGTCTGCAAGCACTGCGTCAATTTTCCCATCCCTGTAGAGGCTGTCCTCGTTGAAAAACACGTCATGCTTGACCTGCAGCCGCTTCAGCGTCTCCTGTATGGTCGCGAAGCACCAGGTCTCTCCCGCCGTGCGAAAGAAATCGAGATCAGCCTCCATTTTCGCATCGCCGTGCGCATCGGCAATATTCCGTGCAATATCACGAATGTAATCCCCGGCGTAATGCACGTTTTCCTCGCTTTCCTTTTCACCGAACAGCGCCCGGTAGCGCTCGCGCACGGTGATGGCGAGGTTTTGCATCTGGTTTCCGGCATTGTTGAAGTAGTATTCCCGCGTCACCTTCCATCCGGTGCGTTCCAGCAGCGCACAGACGGTCTCCCCGATGCACACCTGCCTCCCATGTCCGGCATGCAATGGTCCCGTAGGATTTGCGCTCACCCATTCGACGTTGACCGTCCTTCCTCCATGCAGGTCTGTCGCGCCGTAGCGATCCCGCTGCTCCAGGATATAGGAGACGCCTGCGTAGAGGTGATCAACGGAAAAACGGAAATTGATGAATCCCGGGCCGGCGATCTCAACGGCCGCAATTTTCCCGCTGTCGAGTTCAAGCCTGTCGACGAGATCCTGTGCTATCTGGCGGGGATTTTTTTTTGCGACGCGCGAGAGAGTCATGGCCACATTCGTGGAGAGATCCCCGTGATCGGCGATTTTTGGTTTTTCGAACTGTATGTCTGCTGAAGCGGGGTCGAAGCCGAGAGCGGCAAGAGCCGTCTCGATGCACTGTTTCAGGTATTGTTTCATATGATGTCGGCCGGGGAGAAATCAGTTACTGGATGAGTATCAGTCGTCTTTCACGCGCGTGACCGGGGCATCTCCCCAGAGCCGTTCGATGTCGTAGTACGCGCGGGTTTTCGGCGTGAAGACGTGGACGACCACATCGACGAAGTCGAGAAGAACCCATTGGAGATTCTCGAATCCTTCCTTGCGCCACACCTTGGATCCGCGTTCGCGCGTCCCGTCGACCACGGCATCAGCAATCGCCTTCACCTGCGTATCCGATTCACCGCTGCAGATCACAAAAAAATTTGTCACGTCCGATAAGCCGGTCAAATCCAGCACCAGCACATCCTGGGCTTTCTTTGTCAATGTCAGTTCCGCCGCATGGCGGGCGAGTTCTTTTGCTTCCACAGCGATCCTGTTTCGTGAGCGTTATTCCGAGGGCCTGAGTTTCTCGTAGTCGCGTCCTATGACCACGGAAACGTTCAAATAATAATCGGGATTTATCTGCTGTACGATGTTGCTTTCATCTATGCCCAGCGCATAGGCGACTTTTCGGGCTGCGGCGAGATCGCCGGTACGGTCGATGACGAGCGATTGCTCGACGTCGAAGGTCTTGTAATTTGAAGACTGCACGACATCAAAATTGCGCTTGCGCAGAAAATCCGTGAAATCCTGCGCGATGCCTGAAACGCCGCAGCCATTGAGCACATCCAGCTGAATGATCTCGCCGGAAGCATCCCCCTTGTTCGCGTTCTCCGTCTTCCAGTCCACCGGCTTGTTCACGATGGAATTCGTGATGAATGAATACAGAAGGAAAAAGACGACGACGCTCAGAAGCGCGATGAGAATATTGAGAAAGAGGCTTTTCGGACTCAGTTGCTTTTTCTTGTTGACCCTTGTCATACCCAAATATACGAAAAAAAGCCGAGCACAAGACCCGGCTTCCATCTCTGTCGTCAATCGTTCCCTACCATTCGTCATCCCCGAAGGACGGGAAAAGTCCCACGCTGTTGTACATCCCGTACCGACCGTAGCCGCCGTCGTACGGGTTGTACGTCCCGTAGGGATAGGCGCGGTACTGAAGGCTGATTTTCATATCCTTGCGCGGCTCATAATCTATGCTTGCGCGGCGGAGAAAGACGCCGGAAATGTCGTTCTTGAACATCTGGCTCGCAGAACCGAAGGGAGAAAACATCATCGATATGTCGGCACGAACGGAAAGTGGCTCAGAAATCCGGTAACGCAGACTGTTCGTGTACATGGAAACACCGAGCCCCTGATCTCCCATCATTCCGTAACTCAAAGAAAGGCTGTGGCGCATCTGAAGGTTCTCCGGGTGGAAAAAACCCAGAATGGCGCCACCGCTCTCCTGGTAGACACCTTCGGCCACCGAAGGTCTGCGTGGCTCCTCGCCGCGAAACTGTGCCGGGAGCAGCATCGGGAAGAGGAGAAGCAGGAATAGTGGAGGGATAATGCGCTTCATGGAAAACCATCTTTGTCCAGAAAAACAGTACTGAATTCTACGCAGCCGGGTGATAAAAAACAAGTCACACAGGCGTCACACGCGCACGCGCGCAGGCGACAAACGCCAGGCACTGCACGGCAGAAAAAACTTCGAAAAATTATTCCACCGTAAGTCTTTACGTTGCGTGTACTTTGAAAAAATCAAGTCCCGAACGAAATATTTTCATATTGAAATTCACTTCCGCGGTCTCTATACTAGTCCACATCCACAGAGCGTTTTTCATTGTGGATAAGTTGTGAGTAACACCCGTTGATATCCATACACGGCGTCGCATCCGGTTCCTGTCGGCCACATTCCCGCCGCGTAACCACGAGACACCTCTGTCTATTTTTTTCTAAGACACGTTAAACAAAGGATTTAGCGCGATACGCGCCGAATTCTGTGGGGTGTTGTGTTTTCTCTCCGGAAACGGCCGATTCGTGTCAATAATAATGACTCCTCATCTGAAATCTGTGAATAACTCCTTGCCCATGAACGTCCTCACCGAGACTCCCGCGGTCACTGCCTGGAAAGACTGCCTCGAATTCGTCAAACCGCAGCTCAAACCACTGACGTTCAAAACCTGGTTCGAACCCATTATTCCGACAAGCCTCGAAGGGGGGCTCCTCACCGTGGAGGTTCCCAGCACATACTTCTACGAGTGGCTCGAGGAGCATTATTTCGACCTCATCCAGGCTGCACTTTTCGACGTCCTGGGTCAGGACGCGAAGCTGCAGTACGCGGTGAAAGTTCCGCGAGACGATGGTGCATATTACACGCTGGAACACAACCCTTACCCCGTGGGCGGAGACGGGCAGCCGGAGAAGACGAACGGCGGCATGCGTTCATATGTGCAGCAGCCCCAGTTGAAGCGGGAAGAGCCGTTCATCACCAATCTCAACCCTAAATTCACCTTCGAGAGTTTCATCCGCGGGGACGGCAACCAGTTCGCGCGTGCGGCTGCGCTCAATGTCGCGAACAACGCCGGGGAAACCGCTTTCAACCCTCTGGTGCTCTATGGAGGAGTCGGGCTGGGAAAAACGCATCTCATTCAGGCCATCGGCAACTACGTCTCAATGAACAATCCCCGCAAGCGCGTCTATTATGTCAGCAGCGAGAAATTCACCATTGATTTCGTGGAAGCGATAGAGAAGAACAACACGATAGATTTTTCCAACTTCTACCGAAGCATGGATGTTCTCATCGTCGACGACATCCAGTTTTTTTCCGGAAAGGAGCGCACGCAGGATACATTTTTTCACACGTTCAACACCCTGCACCAGCTCAAGAAGCAGATAATCCTCTCTTCCGATCGTCCGCCGAAAGATCTTGTCGGACTCGACGAGCGCCTCATCTCCCGTTTCCAGTGCGGATTGACGGTCGATGTGCAGCCACCGGATCTCGAAACCCGCATTGCCATCCTGAGAAAAAAGGCGGAAGGGGACCACATCGATATTCCACAGGATGTCATCGAGTTCATCGCCTCGAACGTAAAATCCAATATCCGCGAACTCGAGGGCTGTTACATAGGACTGATCGCCCGGCATACGCTGGAACAATGCGAGCTTGACGTAGCCCTGGCGGAAAAAGTGCTCAGGAACGTCATCGATTCAGAGAAAAAGGATATCACCGTCGAGCAGATCCAGAAAATGGTGGCCGATCACTTCAAGATTTCAGAGAATTCGCTGCGCGCCAAAACCCGGAAGCAGGAAATTGTGCTTCCGCGCCAGGTCGCGATGTTCCTTTCAAAAAATCTGACGCGTGCTTCTCTCAAGACAATAGGCCTTCATTTCGGTGGCCGCGATCACAGCACCATCATCCATGCGTACAAGACAATTGAAAAAGCAATGGAGCAGGATGACAGTCTGCGTTCTCACGTAGAGCACCTGGAAAAGCAGATATCCTACATATCGCGCTGACCTCTCCACAAACGGTGGAATACCCTGTGGATAACGAAAGAAGGCAACCTCCCAACTGTGGAAAGTTGCCTTCTTTCGTTTATACTCTTCACGCGCATTGCGCCGAAGTTATCCACACACAAGAGGCACACAGCTTGTGCACATCAAGTTTTTCATGAGAATAAATCCAGTTATCTGCTTTCACTGCAACACTTACCTCCCAGTATGCGGACTTATCCACATATCCACATGACTAACAACAATAACATATTTTTTCCATGAGAAATGAATGTGAATATAATTAGGACGTGGATATGAGACCGCTGCTCGAGAAAACGGAAAACATCCTGTCTGTCAAGGAACTGTGGAAAACCTGTGACGGAACGGGAGTCCTCTGTCTGTGTGTCTCCGGAAGTGTGGCGCGGGGAGAGCACACGGAGCATTCCGATACGGATTTTCTGCTGCTGCACGAGGAAGGTAATAGCGCGGCAGCGCGGGCTCAGGAAGTGATACGACGCATGCACGTGGATCTGGACCATGTCAGCGTCGTCAGCCGTTCTCTTGAGCATTGCCGTGCGATGATGCAGGAAGACATGCGCTCCTGGGTAGCACAACTGGACGCGAAATTCGTAACAGGGAGCATTTCTCTGTTTGAAGCGTTCAGAGAGGATATGTGCAGACAGGCAGAGCAGTCGGGCGAGAAGTTGCTCACGCGTCTTGATGACCTCACACGTGAGAGGCACGTGCAGTACGGGGAAACGCTTGCGCTCCTGGAACCGAACATCAAGAACAGCGCGGGAGCACTGCGCGACATTCACACCCTGTATTACGTGGCGCTTCTCAGCATGCACCGTGAGTTCCCATGCAGCGAAGGTCGGACATGGCCGTCGGTAGCGGACATGCTTTCATCGCTGCAGTTGCAGAAGCAGCGGCGCGAACAACTGCTGCTCGCCTATAGTTTCCTGCTTTCCGTCCGCGCTGCGATGCATGCCTGCAGTGGACACCTGCACGACACCCTGGATTTCGACCTTCAGAGATCAGTGGCTGCGCAGCTCGGCTACGGCAATGAGACGGACAAAAGAGGTGTTGAAAAATTCATGCGCGACTACTATCGCCATGCACACACCGTTCACCTGGCACTGCAGCTTGTTTTTTCCGATAGGAGGCAGGGGCAGGGTGACAGCAGAGTGGATGCAGTCCGGGAGTACTCGCAGGAAAGTGCTGCGGAAGAAATAATGGAGGTGTTTCTTGCGTCCTGCAGGGAAAGAAAACACGTGGATATCAGTCTCGTACGGATTATCGATGTGAGAGAGGATATGGATTTTTCTTCCCGCATATGCCTGACACTGTTCGATGATATTCTGCATGAGCGTCAGCATGTATACCGGACACTCTCCCGCATGCACGAGATGCGCATTCTGGGGAGGATATTTCCTGAATTCCAGGCGCTGACCCACTTTTTCCAGCACAACATCTATCACTTTTTCACTGCGGATGAACACACGCTTCGCTGCATACGCACCTGCGAATATTTGCGGGAGAAGGAAGAACATGTGTCCATGGTTCTGCGGGAAATAGAAGATATTTCTGTTCTCTATTATGGGCTCCTGCTGCACGACATAGCGAAACCGCTCGATATTCAACGCCACGAGATAGCAGGCGCGGACATCACGGATGAAATACTCCGCCGTTTCTGCCGCAGCGATATAAGCGAAGACGTTCGTTTCCTTGTACGTGAGCACCTGAGCATGGAGCAGCTGGCCTTTCGAAGGAATTTCAAGGACAGGGCTACGCTCTCTCCCTTCGTCGCACGCGTGGAAACATTGCCGAGACTGCAGCTTCTCTACGTGCTGACCTACGCGGACATGTCGGCGCTGAATCCCGGCGTGCTGACAGAATGGAAAAAAGCGCTGCTTGCGGAATTGTACGAGGAGGCCCGCATGCTTCTTCTCCCGTCCGGGAGGGAAGAGGAGGTGGCAGGACACGGAAACTCGACGGTGGAACCGGTTTCGAGTATGGATCATCATGGTTTTCAAACAGCCGTGCAGGATATTCTCGATGGGGAACTCATGCGCATGCATGTCACGCATCATCGCGCGTACTCCGAAGTAACCGTCTTCTGTGTCGATCGTCCCCAACTGCTTTCCCGCCTTTCCGCGGCGTTTTTCGGCGCGGATACCTCCATCGTCGACGCGGTGATCGAAACGAGAAATGAAGTCGTCATCGACATGTTCCGCGTGGTGGATATCATCAGCGGAAAACACCTCTCCGCAGAACAGACCCGTGCGCTCCGCAGCCATGTGCGTTCCGTCTGTTCCGGTGAACTGGACGTGGAAGCACTCTATCGTTCGTGCAGGAACAAGTGGAAACGGCGCCTGCGGAAACTGCCGAAGGACAACGTAAAGACGGCGGTGGAATACATTTCGCACACGGATGACGACGGCCGGCAGCTTACAATCATCGAAGTGTACGCCCCGGATACTTTCGGACTGCTCTATCGGCTCGCGGCGGAAATATCCGTATTTGGATTGAACGTCGTATTTGCCAAAATTGCGACACGGGTGGACGGCGTGGTCGACAGTTTCTATATCGTGGACGCCGAGGGAAAGCCGCTCGTGGACGCCGGTCGAAAGGATATGCTCCGTTCACGCCTCCTGGATAGAATTTTGGAATTGACGCAATAATGTCTCCTTCTTCCCGCATACCATCCTGGAACATTCCGCACAGGCAGAAAAGTATCGGTGTGTTCGATTCCGGTATCGGCGGTCTCACCGTCGTGCACGCGCTGATGAAACACCTGCCTCATGAGAATATCACGTATTTCGGGGATACGGCGCGCGTCCCATATGGAAGCAAATCCGCTGAAGTCGTACGTGAATACGCCTTCGAGGACACTCGTTTCCTCATGCAGCAGGGAGTGAAAATAATAGTCGTCGCCTGTAATACCGTATCCGCCGTGGCGATAGATGATCTCAAATCACATTTCGATATCCCCATCGTCGGGATGATTCAACCCGGGGCTGCCGCAGCCTGTGCCGCGAGCCGGAATAAACGTATCGGAGTCATCGGCACATATGCCACCATTGGCAGTGCATCCTATCCGCGTGCACTGACACGCTGCAACAATTCTATCGCTTCGTATTCCGCCCCCTGTCCACTCTTTGTACCGCTCGCAGAGGAAGGATGGGGAGAACATCCCGTCGCGGCATCGGTGGCGGAAGAGTACCTGGCGCCACTGCGAAGGGAGCACATAGATACCCTCATTCTCGGGTGTACCCATTATCCAATACTGCGTAACGTCATCCAGAAGGCGATGGGACAGGAGGTCATGCTTATTGATTCAGGGGAAGCCGCGGCGATAGAAGTGGAGAGACTGCTCGGGGAAAATGACTTGCTCAATACATCGACGCAGCAACCGAACTATGCCTTCTTTGTCTCCGATGTTCCACAGAAATTCAAGCAGCTCGGGGAAATATTTCTGAATAAGTCCGACCTGCGTGTTACGAAAGTGCACCTTGCCTGAGGCCGTTTTTCCAAGTTTTCACGGCAGCATATAATTCGCTAAATTTATCACGACTTATTTTTACAAACCGGTTTTTTAACGGTTTGGAATACATATATCACGAAGCAGAGATGCGATAATGAGTGCAGAAGAAAAGGAAAAGGGACAATCGTTTCTTTTCGAAGAATTTGAGGCAGTCACCAAGAAGAGGTGGCTGGATCTGGTAAAGGAAGATTTGAAGGGGGCGGACTTCGACAGGAAACTCGTCTGGCAGAGCTATGAGGGATTTTCCGTTCAGCCAATGTATTTCCGTGAGGATATGGAGAAGCTCGCGCACCTCGGCACACTTCCGGGTTTCACGCCATATCTGCGTGGCAGCCGGAAGGCGGGCAGCGGCGCGCAGACCTGGTCCATTTCCCAGACACACGACGCCTCGGAACATGATACGCTCCTTGAGGAAATCCGCCTTGCTGTCACGGGGGGACAGCGGCGCGTGGGACTGCGCTTTCACCCGGTGCTGCGTGAGGCGCAGGATGTTCAATCCATGCACAACGCGCCCGCCGGTGGTGTCTGGATCACTTCCTCGGACGCATTCGGCGCCCTGTGCGCGTCCATGCCCGCAGTGGATGGAATAGACCTTTACGCGGGCCTGTCCTCTCCCATGTTCACCGCAGCGGCGGCGGACGCGAAGCTGAAAGGAATGCATGCGCATTACGATCCGGTTACCATGCTCGCGACATCATCTTCTCTGCCCTGGACGCTGGAAACCGCCTTCCGTCTGATGGCCGATGGTATTCGTTTCGCTACGGACGAGCTTCCTGACAGCACGGTGGTCGGGATCAGCGGCGAGCCATGGCATAACGCCGGTGGCAGCGCTGTGGAGGAAATAGCCTGTGTGCTCGCCACGGGAGTCGAATATCTCCAGCAGCTGCAGCAGCGTGGCGTGGAAGTGAAACGTGCCTCGCGATTCATGCGCTTCACTTTTCCGGTGGGCAGCACGTTCTTCATGGAAATAGCTAAACTCCGCGCCATACGCGCGCTCTGGACGCGCATTGTCGAGGAATTCGAAGCGGGTGCGAGCGCCGCTGCTCCCATGCACATGCATGTCTGCGGATCTCGCTGGAGCAAAACCGTGTACGATCCCTATGTCAACATGCTGCGCAGTACGGTGCAGGCGATGGCAGGCGCGATTGGTGGAGCAGAGAGCGTGGATATTGCACCGTTTGACGACGTTGCCGGAAATCCAGGTGTGTTTTCGCGTCGCATCGCGCGCAACGTGCAGATAATACTACAGGAAGAGGCGCGTCTCTCGCAGGTCAGTGATGCCGCGGCCGGTTCCTATTACGTCGAGCAGCTGACCGATTCCATCATGCGTCATGCGTGGAGTATGTTCCGCGAAATCGAAACACGGGGCGGAATAGTTTCCGCGCTGAAGGACGGTTACATCCAGCAGCGCCTCGGAGATACTGCGGACAGGAAGCGGGAGAATATATCCCGTCGTCGCGACGTCATCGTCGGCACAAACAAGTACCCGAATCTCTCCGAGAAAGCGCTTCCCGCCGCCGGCAAGGCTCCGACCGCGAACACGACTCTCCAGGAACGATACCATTCGTTACTTGAAGAACGTGGCGATGCTGCGGCCGCACGGGCGGCGTTCATTGCCGCTGTCGAGGATGAGAACGCGAACCTCGTGGCCTCCATGCGCGACGCGCTCGCCGCTGGCATGACCATCCCCGAACTGCACGCGGTACTGCGCGCAGCGGAAACGGATACTTTCACCGTCGAAGCGATACCGGTCTTCCGTGCAGCCGAGCAGTTCGAGGCGATGCGCGCGGCCGTGGAACGGTGTGAGAAAAAACCGCGCGTGTTTCTGGCCACGTACGGAGCAGTCAACTGGAGCCGTGCACGCGCAACCTTCGCTTCCGGTTTCTTCGGTGCGACCGGCATGGAAATCGTGGACAATCTCGGTTTTCCATCAGCCACGGCGGCCGCAGAGGCCGCGATCGAGCAAGACGCCGACATCGTCGTTGCCTGCAGTGAGGACGAAATGTACCGGGAGACGATTCCGGATATCATGGATTCGCTCCGCGCCTCGCCACGACCGATGCTGCTCATCGTTGCCGGTAATCCCGTCGACGACCTGTCCGCACTGCGTGAGGCGGGCGTCCATGCGTTCATTCATGTCAAGGCCGATGCCGGTTCCATTCTTGCCGGCATTATCCAGACACTCGGAATCGAAATTCAATAAGGCAGGAAGAAACAGAAATGAAACCCGATTTTTCCAGCATGGAATATAAAACCCCGACCGCAGGAGGTTCCCGTGCGACGCACGGTGCGACGCACGAGCAGCCGCTTCGCGAGCAGGGCACAGAGGTGGACAGCGCACTGTGGTCCACTCCCGAGCGCATCGACGTCAAGCCGCTGTACACCGAGGACGATCTCGAAGGACTCGAGCACCTCGATTTCGCTTCCGGCATACCACCGTTCCTGCGCGGTCCCTACACTACCATGTACGTGACGCGCCCGTGGACGGTACGGCAGTATGCCGGCTTCTCCACGGCAGAAGAATCCAACGCGTTCTACCGTCGTAACCTCGCTGCGGGTCAGAAGGGACTTTCCATCGCCTTCGATCTCGCGACGCATCGCGGCTACGATTCGGACAATCCCCGCGTCATCGGCGACGTCGGGAAAGCGGGAGTTGCTATTGACTCCATTCTCGACATGCGCATACTCTTCGACCAGATACCGCTCGATAAGATGTCCGTCTCCATGACCATGAACGGCGCCGTGCTCCCCATCATGGCGCTCTACATCGTCGCCGCGGAGGAACAGGGCGTGAGCATGGAGAAGCTGAGCGGCACCATACAAAACGACATCCTGAAAGAGTTCATGGTGCGCAACACCTACATCTATCCGCCGGCCCCCTCGATGCGCATCGTATCGGACATCATCGCCTTCACCGCACAGCATATGCCCAGGTTCAACTCCATCTCCATTTCCGGCTATCACATGCAGGAAGCGGGTGCGACGGCGGATATCGAGATGGCCTATACGCTGGCTGACGGACTCGAGTACGTGCGGGCCGGTATCGATGCAGGACTCGGCATCGACGCCTTCGCGCCGCGCCTGTCCTTCTTCTGGGCCGTCGGCATGAATTTTTTCATGGAAATAGCCAAGATGCGCGCTGCGCGCATGCTCTGGGCCAAACTGATCAGACAGTTCAACCCGCAAAATCCCAAGTCCATGTCGCTGCGCACCCATTGCCAGACGTCCGGCTGGAGTCTCACCGAGCAGGACCCGTTCAACAATGTCGCGCGGACCTGTGTGGAAGCGCTCGCCGCGTCGATGGGACACACGCAGTCGCTGCACACCAATGCGCTGGACGAGGCCATCGCGCTCCCTACGGATTTTTCCGCGCGCATCGCGCGCAACACGCAGCTGTTTATTCAGGATGAAACGGCGATCTGTCGCGCCGTTGATCCGTGGGCAGGCTCTTATTATGTTGAACGGCTCACGCATGAGCTCGCACATCGCGGACAGACGCTACTCGACGAAGTGGAAAAACTCGGCGGCATGACGCGCGCGATAGAAGAAGGCCTGCCGAAAATGCGTATCGAGGAAGCGGCCGCGCGCAAGCAGGCGCGCATCGACGCGGGCAAGGACACCATCGTCGGCGTCAACAAGTACCGGCTGGAAACGGAAGATCCGATCGACATACTCGAGGTGGACAACAGTGCGGTGCTGGAGGCGCAGCTGCAGCGTCTTGCACAGCTGCGGGCCGAACGCGATGCAGCCGCGGTGGAGGCCGCACTGCAGAGCATCACGCGCATTGCCGAGGACAAGGGCAACCTGCTCGAAGCCTGCGTGGTCGCCGCGCGTGCACGCGCAACCGTCGGCGAAATGTCCGACGCAATGGAAAAGGTATTCGGAAGGCATCAGGCAGTGATACGATCAATCTCGGGCGTTTATTCCAGCGAAGCGGGAGACGACGGTGATTTCCAGGCCGCCCGCGCCATGACCGACGCGTTCGCGGTGAAGGAAGGGCGTCGTCCCCGAGTGATGATCGCCAAGCTCGGGCAGGACGGACACGACCGCGGGGCGAAAGTCATCGCGACAGCGTTCGCGGATCTCGGCTTCGATGTCGACATCGGTCCCCTGTTCCAGACGCCCGCGGAAGCGGCGCGGCAGGCCGCGGAAAACGATGTCCATATCATCGGTGTATCCAGCCTTGCGGCGGGACACAAAACCCTGGTTCCTGCGCTGGTCGACGAGCTGCGCGGTATCGGCAGGGAGGACATACTTGTCGTCGTCGGCGGCGTGATCCCGGTGCAGGACTACGATTATCTCTACGGGAAAGGTGCCGTGGCGGTGTTTGGTCCGGGAACGGTGATTCCCCGGGCCGCCCAGCAGCTGATGCGTATACTACTCGGGGAATAGGATGCTGAGCAACGGCACAGGCGATTGCCTGCGCCCGGAAGGAGAAACGTCATCTCAAGGTGCGCTGTGCGTGCAGAGATGACGTTTCCATTTTCCATTGAATCTGACGACCTATTTGAATACACTATGTGTGTTGCTTCCAATATTGCCTTTTCGTCTGAAGGGATGACGCCATGAAAACGATTTCCCTCGTCCGCGTACTGTTTGCAGCCATGCTTCTGGCCGGTGTCTCACCGACGTTGCCGGCACAGACTATTTCATACATGCTGCCGGATATCGGCAGTCCGGGAATGAACACGCTCGTCGAGTTCATCGCACCGCATGACGCGTTCGGGAATTTCGGGAGCGATGGACTGTATCTGAATAATCCCGGGGATGCGCTGCGTCTACGCTGCGCCGATGCGAACGACACAGGTCTCGTCGTCATCGGTCCCTTCATGGTTTCATGGGACGGGCGCCTGGTATCCGCGCAGGTATTTGTGCGGCCCGACGCTGATCCCCCGAGCAGCAACTGGCAGTCCGTCGGAGCGCAGTTCCAGGTACCGATCGAGTTCGTACGCAACGGCACCCCGGGAAACAGCGAGATGTTCTACGTGGTGCGTCCGCAGCCGGCCATCGTCAAATCGGGGGACGGACTGCTCGGTTCGGGCGGGACCTGGGGACTGCGATCGCCGCGCGGTGCGATGATCGTCGACAGCATGGTGCTCCGTGGCAGCAGCTACGGTGTGTCGACCGCGGACTGCGATGCCGGCACGCCCGGGAACCAAGGATATCTTCCGGTCACCATCATTTCACGCGGTCCCGTACGCATGGAGAGCAGCGCGACTCTCTCTCTCGACGCCATGGGAAAGCATGCCGGTCCGGGTGGCGGCGGTGGCGGTGGAAACTTCTGTGACTTCACCGGTGACGGAACGGACGGGGGTGATGGTTTTACCGGTGGTGGACGTGGCGGACGCAACCGCGCAGGCAACCCTTTCGGCAGTGACGAGTACCGGAATCCCGGTACGGGTTCGGGTCCACCCGTGGGCAGTACGGGCGGCAGTCTCAACGGCGTCCCCGGTGGCAACTCTCCCGCATACGAGGCGTCCGGCGGGGGAACGGGCCATCCCTTCGGCAGTTCCGGCGAAGGATGTATCAGCGGATCGGGCTGCAATCCCCCGGGCGGATACGGCGGCGGCAGCGGTCAGCAGCAGACTCTGGCCGGTGGCGGCGGTGGATATTCCACCGAAGGTTTCTCCACGAAGAACGGGAATGGCGGCAAGGTGCACGGCAACGACGCCATCATACCGCTCGCCGGAGGATCCGGCGCCGGCGGGGGCAATCCCCAGCTGGGTTTCGCATGTTCCGGTGACGGCGGCGGCGGTGGCGGTGCGCTGAAACTTTCTGCACCCGTGATGGAGGCCAAACTTTTCACCGCCTACGGTGCGCCGGGTGCCAATGCCGCCAGTGGAGACGGGGGGTCGGGTTCGGGAGGAGCCATACACCTTGGATCCAAGCTATCTTCGTCAGCAATTCAGCCCAGGGCCGGCGGTGGTTTCGGACCTGGTGGTTTCGGCGGGGCGGGACGCATACGCATGGACGGTCCGATCACGGTGCCCCCTCCCGGTCTGGCGGTGGTTGAAAGCATGTTCACCGGTCCGTCCACGGATACCTCGCAGTACGTACCGCGCAGCTTCACGCTGACGGGGACGGGCAACGGCGAGGACATTCACCTGTTCATGAAATCGGAGCGCGAACCCTGGACGGAAATAGCCGTCATCAGCGGGTACGGCAGCAACTGGTCGCACAGCATAACACTTCCACCGGTCGAAGGATATTATTACCTGGCGGCGCTGCAGTCTTTTCCCACGCCGTCCTCCGATCCCTGGGTGGCGCGTCCCGCGTACGTTCCATCGCAGTCGGCTGCGAATATTTTCATTTTCCGTCCGGTCCCTGCCATCGCCGCCGATCCCGCGCGCAGTCTTCCCGGGATACGCTGCGAAGACAGCAGCATAGACACGGTGACGGTAGGCAATACCGGTGAGGGAATGCTGCGCATACCGGACGCGCGTTTCCTCGGTGGGAGCAGCGGTTTCACCTTGCTGCAACCGACGGTTTTTCCGATCGACATCGCCCCGGGTGAAACACGTTCGTTCGTCGTTCGTTATGACCGCGTACCGGGGAGCAGGGGAGTGCAGCGCGACACGCTGCAGATCCTGAGCAACAGTCCGGGAGCGAGTCCCTACAACATCGTTTTCAGCGTCGACGTCGACGTGGCATCATTCGCGTTCGACGAAAGCGTCCTGGCATTTCCCGATCTTCTGCTGTGCGAAGGCACAAGCGTGGACACGAGCGTTGTGCTCACCAATACGGGAACCGTGCCGCTTCTTCTGCTGCAGCCCACACTGGACAATTCCTCGTTTACTCTTCTGCAACCGGCACCGGCCGCATTTCCCCTGTCGCTCCCACCGGATTCTTCGCTGCGGGTGCAGCTGCGTGTCACGCATACGGGAACGGGATCCCTCGCCGGACTGCTGGAAGTTCGGACGGATGCCAACGGATGCAGCCTGAACCGGCAGGTCATCCTTTCCGCGAACGCGCGGGACGCGGTGCTGACCGCCACGGACCTCGCGCCATTTCCGACGCTTCGCTGTGCCGGGGAATTTGCGGATACGACGCTCATACTGCGCAACGATGGCGACGTCCCCGTCACGGTAACGGCACTGACTTCGTCCCTTCCGGCATTCCAGGTGCTGTCCCCCGCGGTACCGGTCACCCTGGGCGTAGGCCAGCAGGTCAGCGTGCGGCTGCGCTTTGTCCCTTCCTTTGCCGGTGCGTTCCAGGGACTGCTGACCGTGGAAAGCATGCCGTGCGCACAGCTGCTTACCCGTGTGCTCGATGGGCGTCGCGATTCGCTCGGTCTGCGTGCGGATGCGGTGGATTTCGGCGTGCGCCGGGCCGCCACACTGCCGGTAACCGAGACCACCGTGCTGCGTAATACGGGCAGCATCCCCGTCACCGTGACAGCCGCGGCTTTCGCCCCGCCGTTTCGTGTGAGTGCCGGATTGCCGGTGACGCTGCAGCCTGGCGACAGCACGGAAATAGTGCTGCAGTTTGACGACAACGGTATGGACGGTCCATACGCGGGACGCATCGCGCTGGAACATGCGCCGTCCTGTGACAGCGTATTCGTCGATGTGCAGGGTCGGCGTGCCACGGCGCGCGTGGTGCTGCGGACGGACACCGTCGTCGCCGCTCCATCGGACGTTATCGAATTGCCCATCTACCTGAGCAACGCGGAAAACCTGCAGCTGTTCGGCGCGACATCCATTACCGTGGATCTCCGGTACAGCGCAAGCGTGATGTCACCGCTGTTCGCGGCCGGGGGAATCCTGGTCGGCGACGATCGTGTGATCACGCTCGATCTTCCCTTCATCACGGATGAAAACGACGTAGCGCTGCGCCTTCCGTTCATGGTCACACTGGGACTGCAGGATGAAAGCGTGCTATGGCTCGAGCGCGCGGAAGCGGTGGGCGGTGAACTGACCATCGAAGTCGAACACGGGCGCATCATGCTCACGGAAATCTGCCGCGAGGGCGGTGACCGTTTCTTTGACGGATCGGCGTCCGTCGCCCTCAGGCCCAACCGTCCCAATCCCTTCAATCCCGTCACGGAACTGTCCTTCGACATCATCGAGGCGGCGCGTACACAACTGCTGGTATTCGACATGCTCGGACGCCGCGTCGTGACTCTTGTCGACGACGTCCTGCAGCCGGGCAGTTACACCCGCTCCTTCGACGGGTCACGGCTTCCCTCGGGAATGTATATCGCGGTACTGAAGACGGCGACTGTCACCAAGACGCGTCGCATGCTGCTGGCAAAGTAAGCGCGCTGTGCCGGGGCCGTGCCGGGGCCGTGCCGGGTGGGACAGGGAGATTGTCGGCAGAGAGGCGCGTGAAGGGCGTCGCTCCGTGGTGTTGCAAATACTGCACTGATTCGCCAAATTACTTTCTCCGCTCGAGTGGCGGAATTGGCAGACGCGCTGGACTCAAAATCCAGTGGGGTAAAACCCGTGCCGGTTCGATCCCGGCCTCGAGTACCAGAAAAAAGGCCCTGCAGACTGCAGGGCCTTTTTCTTGCGGCGTACGCGTTTTCGGCGTTCGTGTCTTTTTATCTCCCTCACCGGGCCCAGCGCACGGAGATCGAACCCACGCCGGACTGAAGGTCGAGCAGGACCTTGCGACTGCTGCTTGAGAAGTTTTCCGTCGCATAGATATTGTCGCTGCGCCTGACAAAACGGTACATCGATTCAGAGCTCAGCAAGTGGTCACTGGTCATGGCCTTCGCCCCGACGCCTTCCGGTAATGTGATGACCATGGATCCCACGCCGACGTCCGACGAGATGCGTGTGCGCGAGGGAAGGGCTCCCGTGCAATCCAGTTTGTAGCTTCCGAGTCCGCCTTCGAATTCAAGCTGCCGGAACCGCAGATTGCCCAGATGTCTCGTCTGTACGGAGCCGACGCCGGCAGAAATCGACACTTTGTCTATGATCTGCCGATTGGGCCTGTCGACGCTCATTCGCACGCTGCCCGCGCCCGCATCGAGTCGCAGTCCCTTCACATGCAGTCCGGTGAGATCCAGGGAGGCCCTGCCCGCCCCGAGCGTTACGTCGAACTCTATCGGTACACGGTCGTTCATGTGCACATACCACGTGCGCGAGTCTCTGCCCTGCAGCAGGCATGCGAGCGCATTCATGTCTTCAGCGCCCTCCGTATTGATATCGAGCGTGAGATATCCTATGCCGTCCTCAACATGGTAATCCACCTGAATGTCGGAGGCCTTCGCGTTCTCCCCGTTTTTTTCCCTGATCTGCAACAGCGCGTTTCCTCGTCCGCGTTTGAGGTACAGCGTGCCAAAACCGCCATTGATCGTGGCGACGACTTCACGCGCACCGTCGAGTGAGACCGTACGTGTGAAAGCCTCCTGCGCACTGACCGGCAAGGTAAAGAGTGCAGCGAACAGGAAGGCTGTCGAATATTTCAAAAATCCGTTCATGCGTTCTCCTGGCGTTTCATGCTATGCATACGGAAAAAATGCGATTGTGTTTCGTCGCCGGTTCTTGCTACATTGATTTGCAGAATGGCGTTTTGTAAGTTCCAATAATAACAAGTTCAGGAGCATGTTACCTCAACTGGAACTTGACACATCGGCCGTTGCGGAACTTCTTACGGGGTTTGTGCGCAACGAAATACGGCGAACCGGTCTTTCCCGGGCGGTCATCGGATTGTCCGGGGGAGTGGATTCTGCCGTGTCCGCTTTCCTGACGGCGAATGCGCTGGGTCCGGAAAACCTCCTGTGCGTGATGATGCCATACAGGACGAGCAGTGCCGACAGTCTTTCGCACGCAGAGCTTGTTGTCGATCAGCTCGGCATACGAAGTGAAACGGTGGATATCACGACCATGGTGGATTCGCTGGTCACCACAGATCCGGACATGTCCAGATTGCGCCGGGGAAACATCATGGCGCGCGCACGTATGATCGTGCTCTACGACCGATCCTCCCGTGAAGCGGGACTGGTCGTTGGTACCGGAAATAAAACCGAGATGCTGCTTGGATACAGCACCTTGTTCGGTGATTCGGCCTGTGCGATCAATCCCCTCGGTGATCTGTACAAAACGCAGGTATGGGCTCTCGCGAGGCAGCTCGGCGTTCCGGACGCCATCGTGGACAAGGACCCGAGCGCGGACCTGTGGACAGGGCAGACCGACGAGCAGGAACTCGGTTTTTCGTATCGCGAAGCGGACGAGATATTGTATTTCATGATTGACGAACGCATGGACGACGAACAGCTGCAGAAGAAGGGTTTCGATGCAGCGCTCGTGGAGAGTGTCCGCCGCATGGTGCGGCGCAACCAGTTCAAACGCCTGCCGCCCGTGATCGCGAAGGTGGGGTATCGCACGGTGAACGCCGATTTTCGTTACCCGCGGGACTGGGGAACGTAGCAGCGGCAGTGATCGTGTGAGCGACGGACCTGGAGATTTGATTTACACACAACCGTGGACAAGGATATGTTCGAACGGAAAATTGAAGAAACCATTGCCTTCCTTCTGAAGGAAACCATCGCTGATCAGGACAGCATTACTTCCCGGCAGATTTTCGCTTCCGAAATCCCAGAGGCGCTCAAGCGCATGTTCGAGCAGGACGTCGACATCTGGGTGGTGGAGGAGCGCGCGCGCATGACGCAGTCGCCGCATTTCCGCTATGAGGACAGCGACATCGTCGGCCTGTTCGAGCAGATCATTCTTCGCGTCCGCGAACACGCCGTTTTCAGCAGGAACGAGTACGTTGAGAGACTGGAGAAGAACGTCAAACTGCTGTTCAACTATCTATGCCGTCCCCAGTGGACGTTGCAGAAATACCTGTTCGCGGATCGCGAACATGCCGCGACGGACGACATCGTCGATGGACTGCGGTATTTCTGGAACTATGAGTATTACCGCATCATTCTCCAGGAATATTTCAACAAGAAAGATCTGACTGTCATGCAGGCGCGGAAGTTCGGTGAACTGCTCAATCATATCGACAGCGAGGTGGTGCGCAATTTCGACAGCCGCAAGCTCGCGCACCTGGCCGAACCGATTTTCACCCTCTTCTCGATCGGTTCGGGATCGGAGGAGAAATTCGTGCCCGTTGAAGCGCTGTCGATATTTTTCGACGACAAGAATCTGCTCTCCATCGTCGAGCGCCTCGACCGGGAAAAGGAGCTGCGCGAACAGATAACACTGCATGACCTGGTCATGGTCATCAGCGAAGTGGATTTCACGATGAGCTTCGATATCTCCGCCATTGTCAACGAGCACGTCCATCAGGCAGGTGTCATGAAACCTGAGCGAAACGTTACCGCGGGCGAGGACTTCGAGGTGCCTGAAATTACGGCCCCCGAACACGAGGAAGAGGACAGGCGTGAGATCGGTCACGAGGATGGCGATCTCGACTTTGTGATCACCGATGAGGAAGACGCCGTTGTCGAGCAGCATTACGACAGTATTCCGTCGATGGAAGACGATCTTCTCCTGGAAGAAGACGCCGTGGATGAAGATGCGTTGGCGACAACCATCGAAGCGGAAGAGCAGTACGCGGCGGAAGATACCGCGGACACCGAAACAGACGATGCGCTGCGCATCAGCGACGAGGAATACATCGAGGACGATGATTCGATGCAGGACGATTTCCCTTCCGATGCAGGTGCGTACGGAGAGACCCTTCTCGAGGATAACGAAGAATTGCCCGACATGGATGATTACGACTCGACGGTTGAGACAATACTGGATATTGAGCAACAGCTCGAGGAGCAGGACACCATCCCCGACCTGTCCCTCGAGGGGGAGCAGGAGGATGAAAACGAGGATTACGCGCTGGTCGAAGAGGAGATGCACGACAGTTCCGGTGCGCAGTACGGGGGAAATGCGGGTCACGCCGGTGCAGGGTCATCTGTGCTCGACGATCTGCCTGATATTTCACTCGAGGAGGAGGAGGACTCGTCACCAGAGCCTGGTGAGGACAACGCAGAACTTGACATCGACTGGGAAAAGGAGGCGGAGGACATCCCGGACATGGATCTCGAGGAGACGGCTGACGAAGGAAAAGCCTTGCCCGATGACAGTATTCCGGGGATCTCCCTGGAGAATGAGGATCAGCTTAAACCCGCGGAGGAATTGCTCGGAGAGCTTGATCTTGATCTCGACGATCTCGACGAAAAAGAGAGTCCGTCTCCGCGCAGGCACAACGACATTCCCATCGTGGAAGAAGAAGTGCCTGAGGCGCGGAGCAGCGCCCGCACGGAAGAGCCCACCGACGACGATACCCCCTCGCGCCCCGTGCAGGAGGTCGTTGCAGAATTTGGTGATCTCAAGCAGCTTATTCCCGCGGGCGACAGAAAAAAATACGTCAAGAAGCTATTCCGGAAGGATGATGAAGCCTTCGACCGCGCGATGAACGTGCTGAACGGAAAGGCGACATGGCGCGAGGCCTCCGAATACATTGACGAGCTATTCATCAAGCATGACGTAGACATGTATTCCCGTCTTGCGGTCAAATTCACCGATGACGTGTATAAGCGTTATCTCAACGAGAAGTAGCATAACGTGTTTGTAGATCAAGTAAGCATTTCGGTTCGCTCCGGAAAGGGTGGCGCGGGGTGCGTGAGCTTTCGGCGCGAAAAATACGTGCCCAAGGGCGGCCCGGACGGTGGAAACGGCGGCCGAGGCGGGGATGTGATTCTCGTGGCGAACGGCCAACTGCACACCCTGCTCGATCATCGCTACAAGCGCGAGTACGAGGCGCAGAGCGGCGCGCCCGGCGAACCCTCGCGGCGTAGCGGCAAGTCGGGTCGCGACCTGCGCATTGAACTTCCCGTCGGAACGGTTGTCCGTGATGAGCGCAGTGGTGCGTTGATCGCCGACCTCGTCGAGAACGGACAGGAATTCGTCGTCCTCCGGGGTGGCATCGGGGGCAGGGGAAACGCCGAATTCGCCACGGCAACAAATCAGGCGCCACGCCGCTCCGAACCCGGAAGGGAGGGGGGAGAGGTGCAGCTGCAGCTCGAACTCAAACTCATAGCTGATGTCGGCCTGGTCGGTTTCCCGAATGCAGGGAAATCCACGCTGATCTCCGTCATCTCCGCCGCACAGCCGAAGATTGCGAACTATCCGTTCACTACGCTCGAACCGAATCTGGGTATCGTGCGCTACAGGGAATACGACAGTTTCACGGTGGCAGATCTCCCTGGACTGATAGAGGGCGCGCACGAGGGAAAGGGACTCGGCCATCAGTTTCTCCAGCACGTCGAAAGGACACGCGTGCTCGCGATGCTCATCGACTGCATGTCGGAGGATTACCCGGCGGATATCGAGGTGCTGCGCAACGAGCTGTCCTCCTACAGCAACGAGTTGGCGGTGAAACCCTGGTTCATCGCGCTGTCCAAAACGGACACGGCGGATGAAGAAATACGCGAGCGCATGGACGAGCTGCCTTCACGTTACGATGTCCCCGTCGTGGCATTTTCTTCCGTCAGCCAGGAGGGAATCAACGCACTCAAGGATTTGATGTGGCGCATGATCACCTGACACCGGCGAAATACCTGCGCGTCCTTTTCCT
>JAVVFP010000212.1:0-4560 GCA_032250495.1 Bacteroidota bacterium
GCCATCGCCATCGCCATCGCCATCGCCATCGCCATCGCCATCGCCATCGCCATCGGAACCCGCAAAAAAAATCCCCGTCCCTGGAAACCAGGGACGGGGATACGTTGTGACCTTCTCTTCAGAGAAGAAGCCGTGCGAAGGATCAGCGCGTGAGCACCATCTTCTTCGCTGCAGTGTACGGGGCCGATCCGTCAACCGGACTGGCGTCCAGGCGATAGAGATAGATACCGCTGGAGACCGTCTGACCGAGATTGTTCGTGGCATCCCAGGTCGTGATATAGCTGCCGGTGGCATGGAAGCCGTTGAGCAGCGTGGCGACCTCGCGACCGAGCATGTCATACACGCGGACGCTGACATTGGCGTCATTCGGGACGTTGAACGCAATGTTGGTGGTCGGATTGAAGGGATTCGGATAGTTCTGCGTCAGCTCGAAGTTCGCCGGATTGACGATGTCCTCGACGCGGCGCTCTGCCGGCTTGGAATCCTTGGCGAGCAGGTTGACAACGCGCAGGTCCCCGATACGCTCGGCGACGACGTCGATGTCTTCGCTGCTGCTGTAGATCACCGCGGTGCGCGGGTCACGGACGATGGAGGGCTCGCCGCCGTGTTCCTTGACGCGGGCATAGAACTGTGCCGCACGATCGACCAGGCTGGCGTCCACCTTGTTCAGGGAGAACACCTGCGTGTTCGGATCACTCATCATGGACACGATCGTGCTCTGGGCCGGAATCTGGATGTTGTCCAGCTTCGGTGTGGCGAGCACGGTGTTCATGGCGTCGATCTCCTGCGTCGTGGCGACCTGCGAGAAGATGTCGGTCAGCGGATGCCTGTTGAGCTTGTACTCGGGCAGAACGGAGAAATGACCGCCGTTCTGCACGTACTCACGCGCGGTAGTGGCGGAGGTGGCATCGAGGTCACCGACGAAGAGCACCTTGCCATTGACCGGGTACTCGACGGCACCGAGGGTACGGTCGACGAACTGCACGTCCACGCCCTGCTGGGCATAGGCCGTGATGATCTGGCTCTTCATATCGCTGCTGATGGCGCCCGGAGTGCTGACGATCATCGGTGCGAACGGAATGTTGAGCTGACGGCTGTACTCGTTGTTGATGAGGTTCTCGTCATCCGGACGCTCGATCACGACCTTGATCGTGTAGCTGCCGGAGGAGAGGGACGGGAAGTTGAACACCTGGGTGTCCATGAACGGCGACTGGTTCAGGAAGACGCGCTTCTCCTGGTAACCCACGGTGGACATGTCCGAATTGTCGATCACCCAGACCTTGCCGAAGGTGATCTGGTTCGGCAGGTAGCTGTAGTGTGCGTACGCCGCGAAGTCCACGGTCACATCGAGACCGCCGAAGCCGTTGTTCGGGTAGATGGCAACGACACCGACGTCGGAGAGCTGCACGAAGTTCGGGCGGATCATCTTCGTGTTGAAGACGCGGAACCAGTCAGGAATCCAGCTCATTCCGCCGTCAAGCGAGAATTCCTGGAGACCGAAGCCGTAGTACTTGCTGAGGAAACCGAGCGGTTCGAAGGGGCTGCCTGTCTGGTCCATACCGATGCCGGGACCGAAGGAACCGGGATCGACTGCCGTCAGGCAGGTACCCACACGGTAGGTGCCGGCCGGCAGTGTTACGGGCGGACTGAACGGGTAGCTGACCCACTTCTCGCCCTGCGGCGGGAAGGGCACCGGACCGGTGCTGGCAACGATGGTGTTGCTGTTGGCGTCCCACACGTTGACCGTCATCGCGGACGTGGATGCGGGGGGCTCAAGCTCGACGGTACTTCCCTGCCAGATGTCCACGCTCGTGATCGTCTGGGGCGCGTAAATCGTGTATACGTTCACGTCGCACTCGTTGGCGGACGGGAACAGGGTGTTCATGGCCATGCCGTTGTCGAAGCCGAGCGAACCCGGGGTGACATCGAGAGGAACGACCACACTGTTGTCTTCACGGCTCATGAAGAGATCGCCGCGCATGAACATGTCGATCATGGCTTCGTGCGTACCCTTCTGACCGGCGAGGTCGAAAGTGGCGCGCAGACGGTATGCATCTTCCGCGGGAATGCCGAGGTCGACATCCGCGAGGTTGGTCACGCTGTTGCCGGGATACTTGTGATTCACATCGAGATTCAATACGCCCGGCGTCTGGCTGTTCTGGATGTAGCCTTCCGCGACGACCGCGTTGTTGAGCGGACGATGTCCGTGCACGGTGTACGGCGGCAGCGTGGTGAAATCATCGACGAGACCCAGCGGGTTGAGCGTGGGATTGCCGGTGTAGTTGAGGTCGAGACCGCCGCGGATGTCGCGGTAGTTGTCGTACCGGTTGAAGATCAGGCCCCAGCGGACGAGGGTCCCGTTGTCGCCGACGAGGTTGTCCGTCACTGCGAGGGTCCACAGACCGGTGCCGGAACCGGAAGTCGGCAGGCTGCTCTCCGGAGTATACACGCCGCGGAAGTACGCGGTCACGTTGCCCGGCGAATTGATCGCGACGCCCGGAATGGCGGTGCCGGGATTACTGTCGAAAATCGTGTTCTCGTAATTCGCACCCGCGAGACCGTTCTGGGTGGAGAGTGTGTAGCTGCCGGTCGGACCGGTCAGCGTGATGGTCAGGTCAGCAGCCGCCGGGTGGTCAATGTCGACCATGATGGCCAGCGTGCTGATGTTGAACACATCAGGAACATCAATCGAGCTGGAGGTCGTGCTGAAATCCACGATGGGAGTGCCCGGAGACCTGAAATATTCGAATTCCCTGTTGAGCTGCGCTTCGGCAGTCAGGGAAGTCAGGAAAGCGAGCGCCACCAGCGCTACTGATAGCCTAACAACTTTCATTGATTCCTCCGATGGGGTTATGAATAGATGAATAGGAAAAAATTGCGTGCATATAAGACTCTCGTGATTAAGGAGCAAACTACCATTTACTGCTTGCAAAGTCAAGCAATCAAGGGCCTTCGGAAGGATCGCGCATCGAGGCGAATTCCTGCGGACGAGCCTTTGCCGATGTGTGGATGATTTCCCGTTGCTCCATGGAATGCAGTAGACATGAGAACGCAGACAGAATAGCATCTGCCTGCCAGAATGTCAATAATGGCGGTGAAAAAAGAATACGGTCGCAAAACGGTCCGACAGCGTCTGCAGCTTGCAATTCCCTACCCGGTTCGGCATCTTTGAATGATATGCCGGAAAAGATTTCCTCCATACCACCCGTTTATTTCATCTCGGACGTGCACCTCGGCGTCGGGGACGCGGAAGCGGAAGCCCGGAAGCTCACCCTGCTGCTCGCTTTGCTCACGCGTATCCGCGAGAGCGGTGGCTCCCTGTTCATCGTGGGGGATCTCTTCGATTTCTGGTACGAATACCGCGCGGTGGTGCCCAGAGGCTATCATCGCCTCTATACCGCGCTTGAAGAACTGGCCTCGAGCGGTGTCCGGGTCACCTATCTCGCCGGTAATCACGATTTCGCCATCGGGACTTTTTTCAGTGAAGACCTGGGGATCACCGTCCTGCGCGACGACGTCACGTTCGAAGCCGGAAACACGCGTTTCTACGTCTACCACGGCGACGGACTCGCGCCGAAGGACGGCGGCTACCGTGCCCTCAAACGGGTGCTGCGCTCCCCGATCGCGCAGTGGGGTTTCCGCCTCCTGCATCCCGACCTGGGTTTCGGCCTCGCTCGTCGCTTTTCGCATACGAGTCGCGGCTATACCAGCGGCAGGGACTACGGGGAAAAAGACGGGATGCGCATGGAAGCGCGCCGCCGCTTCGCGCAGGGAACGGACATCGTGGTCATGGGACACCGCCATGTGCCCCGCCGCGAGGAAATCGATGGCGGCATCTACGTCAACCTGGGAGACTGGATCCACCATTTTACGTACGCGGTATTCCGCGACGGTGAGATCGCTCTCTATACAATGATTCACGGATTCGAGGAGCAGTTTTCGGAATGACCGTCACGCCACGCAAATTCTGGACCATCGCGATCCCCGTCCTCGTCGTCGTCATCGGCGGATGGATGTTCATCTCCAATATGACCGAGGGACTGCCTTCCCTGGCAGAACTGGAAAATCCGCGTCCCCCGTTCGCCACCCGCGTCTTTTCCGCGGACGGTGTGGTCATCGACCGCTTCTTCGAGGAAAACCGCTCGCGCATCACCACGCTCGACAGCGTCCCGCGCGCCTTTCTCGAAGCGCTGCTCGCCACCGAGGACCGCCGTTTTTACGGTCACTGGGGGGTGGATGTCCGTGGCCTGTTCGCCATCGTGGCGGAACGGCTGTTCAGCCTCTCCCTGCATGGACGCGGCGCCAGCACCATCACCCAGCAGCTGGCGCGGCTGCTCTACCTGACACGCGAAGTGACGCTGACGCGGAAGTTCCGCGAGATGCTCACCGCCGTACAGATCGAGCGCCGATACACGAAAAATGAAATCCTGATCATGTACCTCAACGTGGCGCCCTTCGGACGCGGCGCCTACGGCCTGCAATCGGCCGCGGCGGTATTCTTCGGGAAACGGCCGAAAGAACTTACGACCGCGGAATGCGCCTTCCTGGTCGGCGCCCTGG
>JAVVFP010000212.1:4570-5857 GCA_032250495.1 Bacteroidota bacterium
CCCGACGCGCTACGATCCGCGGCGCAGTCACGACCGCGCCACCATGCGACGCAACACGGTGCTGCGCAACATGGTCGACGAGGGCTACCTCGACCCCGGACATTATGAGCAGCTGCGCGGCGACTCCATCATCACGCGCTCACGCGAGCCCTCGGCAGGCATCGCGCCGCATTTCGTCGAATACGTGCGGCAGCTGCTGCGTGAAAAAGCGGAAAAATATGGCTTCGACCTCTACCGCGACGGACTCTCGGTGTATACGACGCTGGACAGTCGCATGCAGGAACATGCCAACCGCGCGGTCATGGAGCACCTTCTCCCCTTCCAGGAACAGTTCGACAAGCGGTGGCACTGGAATACGCCGACGCGCCGCGGCATACTCGGGACGGCCATCCGCATCGCCATCAAGGCCTCACCGGAATACAAGTCCGCCCGCAGCGCAGAGGAAAGGGAAAACGTCGCGATCCGCAAACGCATGAACAGGCGTTTCGTCGACTCCGTCAGTCAGGCGCTCGCCACCATACAGGTCGGTTTCGTCGGCATAGACCCCCGGACCGGGGAAATCAAGGCCATGGTCGGAAATTCTGCGATGGACTTCCGTTACGGACTCAACCACGTCACGCAGATCACCCGGCAGCCGGGCTCCACCTTCAAACCATTCATTTACACCGTCGCGATCGACAACGGATACAGTCCCGCCTACCAGCTCTCGAATGATCCGATCGACATGGTCGACGGCTCCGGGAAGAAATGGAGACCGCGGAATTTCGGCGGCGAGACCGGCGGCATGTACACACTGCGCAGCGGCCTGAAAAACTCTGTCAACCTCGTCGCCATACGGACCATCCTCGAAATTGCGCCCGCGGAGGAAGTCGTGCGCTACGCACGCCGCATGGGTATAGAAACCCCGCTGCGGCCCGTCCCCTCGCTGGCGATCGGCACCTCCGAGGTCGTTCCCCTGCAGATCATCTCCGCCTACGGCGCGTTCGCGAACGAAGGCATCTACGCGAAACCCTTCGCCATCGTCCGCATCGAGGACCGCGACGGCCGCGTCATAGAAAGCAATACCAGCGAGATCCGTGAAGTCCTCAGCAAGGAAACGGCCTTCATCATGGCGAGCATGCTGCGCTCGGTGATCAACGGCGGCACCGGCTCCGGTACGCGCCGCTGGTTCAGCGGTCCGGCCGGCGGGAAGACGGGAACGACACAGGATTACGCGGACGCCTGGTTCATCGGCTTCACGCCGAACATGGTGGCCGGCGTGTGGACCGGCTTCGACGACCGGCGCAT
>JAVVFP010000213.1:0-5849 GCA_032250495.1 Bacteroidota bacterium
AAGACCGCCAGCGCTGGGAGGAGATCAAATCGAGCCTGCGCCTGCGCCGCCGCATCCTTCGCCAGGCAGCATTTCTTGTACTTCTTCCCGCTTCCGCAGGGACAGGGATCATTCCTTCCGACACTGTTCGCGCCCATACCTTCTCCGTTAATGTTTCACCCAAAGTATGAATCCCACTGTCCGATGGCAAGCACATCTCGCCTTCGTCCCGTTTCACGGGACTTCGGCGGGCACGTCCACCGCGCAGCGGCAAAAAATCATCCGTATTCATCCGTAAGATCCGTCAAATCCGGCCTGCCACGCCGTAGTGCCGCGAAGCGGGACGAAGGCGGGTGTTCCCCCTACGGTGAATGCAACAATACCGTCTTTTTTCCGTACGCCCGCATAATAACGATGCACATACTCCGTTATTGTGGAAATAAGACGCCGGGGACATCATGGCACGCACTGGTATTTCACTCGCATTCGTTTTTCTCCTGAAACTCTCGTTCGTATCGCCGGGACTGCTGCAGGCGCAGTGGATGTACAATCCGACGCTCAACACGCCGGTGGTCGCCGGGGCGGACGTGCACTGGCCCACGCTGCGTACAACGGAGGACGCAGCGTACTTTTTCTGGAAAATGCGGGATCCCGTATCGGGTGGAATTTCGCTGATGGGGCAGAAACTTGATCGCGACGGCTACAGGCAGTGGCCCTGGCAGGGAAAGAAATTCGGCGACATGGGGAGCGGAAATTTCACAAACTACAACTTCAACGCCATCGCACTCGACAGCTGCATCCTGCTGGCATGGCAGCATGACATATTATTCCGCGACACCGTCACCGTCTATGCGCAATGCATCGACGGGAACGGGACGCCGATGTGGCCGCAGCCCCGCATCATCCGGCGACAGCTATTGCCGCTGACGGGAAGCAGCGCCAGCGCGCTCAAGATGCAGCCGCGCAATGAGAATGAGGCCTGGCTGGCCTGGTTGACCGATGATTACGCGATCGGCTACTGCAGCGTCGGTACGGATGGCAGCGTTGCGCATTGCGGAACAGCGGACACGCTGGCCCCGGATCCGTATTCGTATACGTTTTTCAGGACGTTTCCTGACGGACGCGGTGGCCTGTACGTGCTTTCGCTTCTCCAGCGGAAACCCGGCGAGCCGCCGTACACGGAAATCCGCCTGCGGCAAGTCGACAGTACGGGCAGCTGTACTGCGATCGGAGGGCAGCGTCTCCTCACACGGAACGCGCACATGTTGGACATGGATGCTGTCTGCCAGCGGGATTCGACGATCATCATCGCCTGGTGGGAGGGACTCGACGGACATTGCGGGCACCTGCAGTGGACGCGTCTGCGTCATCAGCGCTTTACTCCGTCGGGACAGCCGCTGTACGCGAACGGCGGCCGCACCCTCTTCGACTCCGCGTATCACCCGGTACGCATCGATTTATGCGCCGCGGCAGACAGCGGCGTATTCGCATGCTTCGGTGAATTGTATAACGGCACAAGCGCTGAGAACCGCATGTACATGCAGCACATCGCAAACGACGGGTCACTGCCCTGGGGTCCCGACGGCCGCCTCCTGAGCAGCAGCTACATATCCGGGCATGTCCTGGCCCTCTTCCCGGCGGACGATGGCGGCATCATCGCGTCATGGCAGGAAGACCCGCGAACGGGAACGCGTGGCACGGACATTTACACGCAGCGTATCGACGCGGACGGGACCGTGCGCTGGCAGAGCGGCGGCGTACCCGTCAGCCTGGTTCCGTGGGCGCAATATCATCTGTCCCTCGCAGCACTCGGGGACTCGCTGGTCCTGTGCTGGAACGACAAGCGGCAGGATTCCCTTGGCGTGTATGCCGCCCTCATCGATCCAGACGGGGGGCGTATTCCCGTCACCCTGCTCTCCTTCGATGCCGTGCGTACGGCAGAGGGCAGCCTGCTGCGATGGACGGCGGAAGGGGAGGAAGATGCGTATGCCTACCGCGTGCAGCGCACGTCCGGTGAGAACGCCGGGGAATGGACAGAGATCGGGACGGTGGCGTCCACCGGAAAGCACGGCCGGCAGAAACACCGCTTTGTCGATGCTTCTCCACCCGCCGGCACGCTGCGCTACCGTCTCGCCTGTCTTCACCACGACGGTTCCACCGTGTACTCACCCGTAGTGACGCTGCACCCGGACGCGGCGGCGCTGGACCCGTGGCTCGACCTCTATCCGCAGCCCGCGCGCTCCCATGCGACCATATCCCTGCAGAGCGCGCAGCCGGGGACGCTCAGCGTGTACGACGCCATGGGACGCGAGCAACGGCGCTTCTCCTACTCCGCCGGCGCCACTGCGCTGCACTGGGACCTGACCGCCAGGAACGGCCGGCGCGTCGCCCCGGGAATCTATTACCTCCGTACGAACGGCGCAGAGCCGCACACCCGCGCCTTTATCATACGCTGAAATTTCCCAGCAGGGGGGGCATTGCCCCCCCTCCCCGCCGCGCAGCGGCCCAAAAAATCATCCGTATTCATCCGTAAGATCCGCAAAATCCGCGTTCCACATTCATCCGTATTCATCCGTAAGATCCGTCTCATCCGTGTTCCATATTGCTTTTTCCCGCCGGACTTTGTATTCTCAATTCAGGCCGATCTCTGAATCACGACACGTTCAGAATTCAGCCGCACAGACTGGGAGAGCGGAGGACGCTCACACGACACTGCTGCGGATCGCAATAAGGCATCTTCGGAGGATGAAGATGAAACGCATCACCGCATACTTTCACCCAGCATGTAACCAACATGCCGGGCCAGGTGTTGTATTCTATTGAAGAGCCCGTCCCTATGACACAACTACGCCGCCAGGTCGATCTCCGCGCCGCGCCGCCGGGTATGTACCTGCTGCGGGTGCATGCGGGACAACGACTGCTCACGCGGAAATTTCTGCGCCGATAAGCCTTTTTCCACATTTCGCATACATGATGAACAATTTTTACAGGATGGAGGATGTTATGAAACGGATCGCTGTTACGATCTGCCTGTTTCTTTTTGCACTGCAGGGGGCGGCGGCGCAGCCGAACCTGAATTTCAAACGCGTCACGGTCAACTGGCCGACCGTCGAACTGTACTTCTCGGTGGGCTGCAACGGTGCGCCCGCCTACAACATGGCGAAGCAGGACTTCACGATTAAGGAAAACGGGGTTGAGGTGCCGGACTTCACGCTCTGGTGCCCGGATCCTTCCGTGAAGTGCGGGATTTCCACGGCCCTGGTCTTCGACGCCTCGGGCTCGATGGCCGGGCAGGGGAATACCAGCGCCAAGGAGGCGGGGCGCGCCTTCATCGATGAAATGGACGGCGTGATCGACGAGGCGACGATTATCTGGTTCAACTCGCAGGTGACCATCGCGCAGCAGATGACCACGCTCAAGCCGCTGCTGTATTCGGCGGTGGACGGCCTGCCGGCAGGCGGCGGCACGGCGCTGTGGGACGGCGCCTACGCCGGTGTCCTCGAGCTGATCAACAACGGCGTCAACCAGTGCCGCGCGGTCATCGTCATGGCCGACGGTGCGGACAACGGGTCCTCGCGCACCGTGGCGGAAGTCATTTCCCTGGCGAACCGCCACCGCATTCGCGTGTTCACCATCGGACTCGGTGTGAACGTCAATGCGAATGAAATGCAACAGGTTGCGCAGCTCACGGGCGGACGCTACTACCAGACCCCGAACGCCACGCAGATGGCGGCGATATACGCGGAAATCACCACCATCATTTTCCAGGGCTTCCAGGAATGCGTCATCACCTATGAGCGCGACTGCGCCGACGGGGGAATGCGCACCGTGGAGCTGTCGCTGGTCAATTTCTGCGGGGGAACGGACACAAAAACCAAGACCTACCGCGCGCCGCTGGATTCGACGACCTTCTCCGATCTGTTCATGCGCATCGGCGACGTCGCCGGATCGCAGAACAGCGAGGTCACCGTACCCATCGACCTGCTCACGCCGATCGATCAGAAACAGTTCTATCCCCTCGCCTTTACGCTGCTTTATGACACCACCTACCTGAAGTTCAAGTCCATCGACACGCCGCTCGGCTCTCTGCTGCACGGCATGCCGCTTTCCATCACGCCCGATTCGACGGGCCTGCGCATACAGACGTTGGATCGCAGGGTCATCGACGGTACGGGACGGCTGTTCGACGTGACTTTCACTACGAAAGCGGCGCCGGACAGTACGGAAGCGTATGTCGATGGCTGGAATCCGGTCTTCGAGCAGGGCTGTTTCATTCCGCGTTTCGTGAACGGAACGGTGACGCTGTACGATGGCCCGGTGATCAGTCCGAGCGGTCCGCTCGCTTTCTGCGTCGGGGATTCGGTGCGCCTCGTCGCCTCCTCGGGTTTCACCGATTACCGTTGGTCCACCGGCGACAGCACGCAGTCCATCATCGTGCGCAAGGCCGGCGTGTACTGGGTGACCGCGCGCAATTCCACCGGAACGGCCATTACCTCGGGACAGGTGCTTGTCTCCGTCATCCCGTCTCCCGCGCCGCGCCTGACCGTCAGCGACACGCTGCGCCTGTGCACGGGAGCGACCCTTGAACTCGGTGTGACCGACACCACCGGACTCGTTTCCTATCACTGGAGCAACGGCAGTCGACAGTCGACGACGCAGGTGCTCGGGGCAGGGGAGTACTGGGTCGAGGTCGTCAACGCCACGGGATGTGCGGGCAGCTCCGACACGCTCACCGTGATTACCGCCCCGATCGAAGCGACGCTGAATCTTTCGGGCGTGATTGAACGCTGCGCGGGCGATTCTCTGGTGCTGGACGCCGGATCATATGACAACTACCTCTGGTCCAACGGTGCGACGACGCGCCGCATCACGGTCCGGCAGTCCGGCACCTATTTCGCCCAGGTCACCAACGCCGCGGGCTGTGACGGCAGCACGGACACGGCACAGGTCACCATCCTGCCCGCGCCGATGCCCGAGATACAGCCGCCGGGCGGCAGCGTCATCTGTCACGATGATTCGGTCACGCTGGATGCCGGCGACTGGGTGTTGTACAACTGGAGCAACGGCGCAACCACGCGGACTATCACCGTGCATAACAGTGGTATGTTCACCGTCGGCGTAACCGACAGCAACGGCTGCTACGGCATTTCCGCTCCCGTGACCGTCACCGTGCAGCCGGTACCCGTGCCGGAGATCACCAGTATCGGACCGCTGAAGTTCTGCGAAGGCGATTCGGTGACGCTGGAAGCCGCTCGCGGCTATGCCTCCTACCTGTGGTCCAGCGGCGATACGACGCGCAGTATCACGGTGGATACGTCCGGCACGTTCTCCGTCACCGTCGTCACCGTGGCCGGCTGCCAGGGCCGCTCGCGCGACGTGACCGTAGTGGTGAATCCCGTCCCCGAGAAACCACCCATCGTGCGCACGGGCGACGATCTCACCACCGGACCGTACGCCGCGATACAGTGGTATCTCGACGGACAGCCCATTTCAGGCGCGACGCAGCAGTCGCATCGCGCCGTGCAGACCGGGACGTACACTGTAGCCATCACCAATGGCTTCGGCTGCAGGACGTTCTCCGATCCCTTCCCTGTGGGCGTGCTCGACGTCGATGCGCCCGTCGCGGCGCATGTCTTCCAGCTCTACCCCGATCCCAACGACGGAACGGTCAACCTCGTGCTGCGCGCCGAGCAGCCCGTCGCGTGGGAGGTCACGGTGAGCAACCTGCTGGGACAGCGGATGTACCTGCACACGTCCTCGCGTCCCGCATCGCAAGTGCATCACACGGTGGATCTGCGCAGCGTCCCGCGCGGCATGTACCTGCTGCGCCTGCGTGCGGGCGACCGCGTGTGGACGCGCCGCATCATCCG
>JAVVFP010000214.1:0-5800 GCA_032250495.1 Bacteroidota bacterium
TAGGCGATGTTCGTACCGGAACGCACGGGATTCGGCCAGTTCTGATGCAGCCGCGCCGCGGTGGGAAGTGCTGCATCGTCGCCGACCGCGGAAACCACGTCCGTTGTGACGTTGATATCGTCGATCAGCAGCGTGTACATCGGACTCGCGGCATCCCACAGGTAGGCACCGATCGATCCCTTGAGCGTGGAGAAATCGGTGACGGGACAGCCGGGAAGCTCCTCCCCGTCGAACCAGAACCAGAAGCGATGATCTTTCGCAAGCACTGCCATGCGATGCCAGCCGCTCTCCTGCGGTATGCCGCCCGGGATGTCCGCCGCTTCCCAGTCCCTGATGACCGCGGGCATGCCCGGATTTCCGGAAGGACGCACGCGGAAGCGCAGCCGCTCGCTGGTCATGCCACCCGGCTTGAAACGCGCCACGAACTGGTACCCGGAAGTGAGTCCGGTGGTGTCCAGACGGAATTCGAGTCCGTAATACACCGCCTCGTCGACGGGAATGTACACCTGGGCCTCGTAATAGTAGTCGCCCATGTCGGGACTGCCCGAGTAGCTCTGGCCGACGTTTCCGCCCGAGAAGTGATTGCCGAGACTGCCCACCCAGCCGTCGCCGCTCGGATTGCCCGGGAAGCTGACCGCTTCCATGGTGTTCCCGTTGAAGCCCGGGAACCACGGGTTGTCGAGCGTGCCGTCGGTGAACGCTTCCTGGTACAGTACGCTCTGGGCGGACAGTGCAGGGGCGAGGAAGAGCAGAAGGAAGGAAAGAAGGAGATTGCGCATATGAGTTCCGTCCGGTATCAGAAATCTTCATCCTCGTCTTCGTCCCCGTCGTCGTCCATGGTGTTGTTGACCTTGAAATCGGGGTTGATGAAGCTGAGTATTTCCGCGACACGGGACGCCTCCTCCTCGTCCCCTTGCTGCTGGTAGGCAAGGTAGAGGTTGCGCCACATGCGCTCAATGATATCCCGCGTTGCGACCGGTGCCAGCATCTCCGGCGTCAGCCGTATTCCGCTCGAAGAAAGCATGAGGCGGCACTGGTCCCGCGTGATGATGATGCCGCTGTTGAAGGCGTCGACGAAAAACATGCGGCTGCCGTCATCGTATTGCACGAGGAAATGCATGGGCATGCCGATGCCGTGCAGCGAGATGCCGAGGCGCCTGCCGAGCGTCAGCAGCAGGATCGACAGGGTGATCGGGATGCCTTTCCGGTAATCGATCACCTTGTTGATGAAACTGTTGTGGGGATTGTAGTAATCCTCGCGGTTGCCGATGAAGCCCAGGTCGCTGAACACATAGCTGCGCAGCTTCATGAAGGCCTCGAGCGGCGTCGCGCGTGCGCCGGCCAGCACGCGGATATCCGCCGACATGTCGTCGAGGCGGCGCTGATAGGTCGCGGTGTTGATTTCCGGAAAACCGTAACGGGCGAGGATGAACGCCCCTTCCTCGAGGTCGACAGGCTCTTCGGGACCGGAGAATTCACGATTCAGCCGCCGCAGCGCCGTGCTGCGTCGTATCTCGTCGATCAGTTCGCGGACGACATCCTGGTGCAGATTGCCGTGCGCCTCGGTCAGCTCTCGCAGACCGACGACGGCTTCCTCACCGAGCGACATGATCCGTTCACGAATGGCATTCTGTACCGATGCCTGTGGATCATCCAGCAGCGAGTAGAGCGCATATAATTCACGCGTCGCACTCATTTTTCCAGATACCTGTCCGTCAGTTTTCTCTTCAAATAATTAAAAGCTTCTTTGGGAGTATTGCAAGTCTTGAAAAGCCGGAGATCGGCGCGACTGATCACATGCATGCGCGCAAGCTCTTCGAAATCGATGATCCGGTTCCAGAAATCCCCGCCGTAGAGGACGATGAAGACTTTCTTGCGCAGTTTTTCCGTCTGTACGAGCGTGAGAACCTCCATCAGCTCGTCCATGGTGCCGAAGCCTCCCGGAAAAACGACGAGCGCCTTGGCCGGGTAGACGAACCAGAACTTGCGCATGAAGAAATAGTGAAACTCGAAATTCAGTTCGGGGGGAATGTAGGGATTGGAAAACTGTTCGAACGGCAGGCTGATGTTGAGTCCGATGGACTTGGCACCGGCGGCGTGTGCGCCGCGGTTCGCGGCCTCCATGATGCCGGGACCGCCGCCGGAACAGATGACGAAGCGATGCCGGTCCAGCGTGAGCGACCACTCGGAGAGCAGGCGTGCAAGTTCGACGGCATCCTCGTAGTAGCGTGAGGTCTCCACCATCTGCTCGGCCTTCTGCAACTGCTCGAGCAGGGATTTCGGCGTCTGCGGTCGCGAGGAACCATGGATGGCGTCAAGGACTTCCTGCTTCTCGCGAAGGGCGTCTTCGCGGGATTTCAGTCGGGCCGAACCGAAAAACACGATGGTATCCTGCACCTTGTTTCTCCGAAGCCTGCGCAGCGGCTCGAGGTACTCGGAGAGAAGTCTGATGGTGCGCGCGTCGGGACTGTTGAGGAATTCGATATCCTTGTACGCTTTCGTCGGTTCGTTGTGGTTCGCCATGGAAGTCTGCTGCCTGTTGTCGTGATTGTAGTGTATCAGACCGCGGCGCTGCCGCCCGTCACGGGAAGTACATGGCCGGTGATATAGGCCGTCCCCTCCGTGAGAAACAGTACGGCGTCCGCCAGATCCTGCGCAGTGCCGTAGCGCTGCATCGGGAAACGCGATGCGGGAATGTGATCGAGCACTTCTTCGCCCGGGACGATGATGATGCCGGGAGCCACAGCGTTGACCCGCACGTCCGGGGCAAGGGCCTTGGCAAGGCCGCGGGTGAGCATGATCACGCCGGATTTGGAGACGTTGTACGGTATGTGCCGCTTCCACGGTTCGAAACCGCCGGCGCTCGCGAGGTTGACCACGCAGCCTTTCGCCGCGCGCAACAGCGGGGCGAGCGACTGTGTCATGAAAAACATGCTCTTGCAGTTGATATCGAGTGCGCGGTCCCAGGTTTCCTCGGTGACGTCCTCGAAGGCGGCGGAAGGAAAAACCCCGGCATTGTTGACCAGCACATCGAGTGCCGGCGTGAGTGCGGCGATCTCCGCGGCCAGGCGCCGTACGTCCCCCAGCTTCTGCAGATCCCCCTGCAGTTCGAACGCCCGGCGTCCCCTGTTTCGCACCTGCGCGGCCGCCTCGCGCATGCCGTCGACCGAGGTGTGCGCGTGGAGAATGATGTCATATCCGGCGTCGGCGAAAGCGAACGCCAGCTGCCGGCCGAGTCGTCGGCCGGATCCTGTGATGAATGCGATGCGGGAAGGAGCTTCCATTGGGACGGACCCGTTGTGCGACAGCTCTGTACGCAGTAAAATACTCGAAAAGCAGGCACGCCCCAAGAAGGCGTGAAGGATTAATGAAAATGTAATTATGCGGTGTTTTCCACGGTAAACGGCCGCGCATCGCCACCGGATCGCAGGGAAAGCTCCGTCCCGCCCCCGGCGAAGGCATGTCGCACGAGGGCGATGCCGATATCGTTCCCCGTGCGGGGATCGCTGGCGAGCGTGGTGACAAAGCCCGCATTCTTCTCCCCTGCGTAGAGGACGCTCCCGGGAAGCGGGTACTCGTCCGTGAAGGACGTCCGCCGGATGCGGCAGGGCCTGCGCTGCACCTTGTCGTAGCTGTCGAGGCGTGCGATGACTTCCTGCCCGATATAACAGCCCTTCTCGAAGTCCACTGCAGCGGCGGCGCCGGCCTCAAGCGGATTCGTGAGCGCGGAAAGCTCGTGTCCCACCGCGGGCAGTAAACGGTCGATGCGCCAGAGCGTGAAGGCCTCCGGACCGACGAGCGGAATTCGCGCGTGATCGACCAGGTACTCGCGCACGGCGCGTGCATCCTCCGGCGCACAGAGGAGGCGCAGTCCCGCACCGGTGACGCTCCGGTGATGCAGAACACGCACGGTGCTCTCCCCGAGCGGGAACACCGCCGCGCTCCCGGCAACAGGCACGGGAATGACGTCTCCAGGCGCGCCTGCGCCGATATTGTAGATCGAGAACTGTGTGAGCGAAGCGCTGATGTCCTCGTACACACAGTCCTCCATGATGGTGTACTTCTCCAGCCAGGCGATCACCTCTTCCGCCATACCCGGAGAGAGCAGCAGCAGCACGTCCGCGCCGGACGTGTCCCCGCCGGACGTGTCCCCGCTGGGCGTGTCCGCGCCGGGCACGGCGACGAGGGCGGCGTCGATGACGCGTCCTTTCTCATTGGTCAGCAGCGTTTCCCGCACCGATCCCACGGACAGGTCGTCGACTTTCATCGTGGTCAGCCGGTTGAGCAGATCGAGCGTATCGCGTCCCGTGACGCGCACGGCGGCTCGATCCGCCTCCATGCAAAGAAAGGCGCCGGTAGCGGTCGCCTTTGTCTCGCTGATCACCTGCGCGTGATCGGTATGTGCATATGCATTCATGCCTCTTCCTTTTCTCTGTTCCTGACAAATCCGGGTGCGGCCACGCCCGCGTCGATGCGCAGGGCGCCGACCAGCTCCTGCATGTCGTCCACTCCCTGTTCGCGGCAATACGCTTCCATTCCCGCGATGATTTTCACGGCTGCATCCGGATCGCGGAAGCTTGCCGTGCCGACCTGCACCGCGGCGGCGCCGACGAGGAGGAATTCGATCGCATCCTGCCAGGTAGTAATGCCGCCGATGCCGATGATCGGGATGGAGACGGCGTTATAGACCTGGAATACCTTCGCGAGCGCCACGGGCTTGATGGCGGGACCGCTCAATCCGCCGGTGATGGTCGAGAGGACCGGGCGCCGCGTCTGTATGTTCACCGCCATGCCGACGAGCGTATTGATGAGCGAGACGGCGTCCGCTCCCTCGTCCTCGCAGGCCTTCGCGAAATCCGCGATATGCGTGACATTCGGCGTCAGCTTGATGATGAGCGTTCGTTTCGTACGCCTGCGCAGCTCGCGCGTGATCGCCTCGGTCATGTCACAGCGCGTACCGAAGTTCAGTCCGCCTTCCTTGACATTGGGACAGCTGACGTTGATTTCGTAGGCCTCGATGCCCTCCTCGTCCTCGAGCCGCTCGAGTATGTCGATGTACTCGTCGGTGCTGCTCGCGGCGATATTGACGATGATGGACGTGTCGATCTCACGGAGGAACGGAAGCTTGTCCGCGACAAAGGCGTCGATGCCCACGTTGGCGAGTCCGATGGAGTTGAGCATGCCTGCCGGCGTTTCCGCAATGCGCGTGGGTGCGTTCCCCTGCCGCGGCAGCCAGCTGACGGACTTGGTGACGATGCCGCCGAGGGCGTTGATGTTCGTGTACGGGGCGGCCTCGTTACCGTAACCGAAAGTGCCGGATGCGACGAGGACCCGGTTCTTGAGATGCATGCTGCCGAGTGTGTACGAGGTGTTCATGCGTGGTGATGCTCATGGAAAATGATGTCGTGCGAGTCGAAACAGGGTCCTTCGGTACACACGAGGGAGTATTTGCGCTCGCCGTGATGCTTTTCTATCGGACAGCCCTGGCAGATGCCGATGCCGCAGGCCATCTCGCTCTCGAGCGAAAGCTCACAGGGAATGTCGTGCTCCAATGCATACGCCTGCGTGGCCTTCAGCATGGGATTCGGTCCACAGGCGAAAATCATCGGCCGGTCCACCGCAACGGACGCCAGGTAGGCGTCGAGACAGTCGATGACATTGCCGTGAAAACCCTCGCTGCCGTCGTCCGTGGCGACCTGCAGGTTCACGAGTCCCCGGCGAACGACACGCGCGGCAGTGCGCGCGCCGAGGAAGGTGACCGTCGGAATGTCCCGCCGCCGCAGTTCCGCCGTCAGGTACG
>JAVVFP010000215.1:0-5792 GCA_032250495.1 Bacteroidota bacterium
CGGTATCTTTGTACCTGAAAACGACGACTTGACTTTCACATAGCAATCTGCAATCCTACTCCGGATCCTCCACGAACGCCACCATCACCGCCGCCAGTAGCATTGAAACTCCACCCGCGACGAGCGCGTAAATGGCTTCGCCGCCGAAGAGATGCCGCAGCATCAGTCCGAGAATGGACGCGGCGACGATCTGGGGAAGGACGATGAAGAAATTGAATATTCCCATGTACACGCCCATTTTCTCCTGCGGCAGGGAGCCGGCCAGGATGGCGTAGGGCATGGAGAGAATGGAGGCCCAGGCGAGTCCGATGGCGAGTTCGCTGACGAGCAGCAGCATCGGGTCGGTGATGACGTAGAAGGAGGCCAGGCCGAGTCCCCCGATCGCGAGGCTGCTGCCGTGTATGCTTTTGCGGCTGACCCGCTTCCCCATCCAGATAATGACGAAGGCCATCACCGCGGCGAAGCCGTTGTAGACGGCCATGAGCACACCGACCCAGTCGGCGCCCTCGTTGTAGAGCGCCGTGGTGGGATCCGAGGTCCCGTAGATGTGCTGCGTGACGGCGGCAGTGGAGTAGATCCACATCGCGAACAGCGCGAACCAGGAGAAGAACTGCACGACGGCGAGCTGCAGCATGGTTCTCGGCATCCGCGTGATGGATGAGAAGATGTCCCTGACGGCAAAGCGGGCGCCACGGCCACGGCGCTTCATTTCTTCGAAGGCCGCGATATCCTCCGGCGGATACTCGCGCGTTCGGAAAACTGTCCAGCCCACCGCCGCGAGAAATGCCACCGCCCCGGCGTAAAAGGCGAAACGGACGGAGTCGGGTATTTCCCCTTCCGGCGCGGTGTTACTGACGCCGAGCCAGTTGGTCAGTACCCAGGGTAGCGCGGAGGCGACGATGGCTCCCGTACCGATGAAAAAGCTCTGCACGGCGAAACCCGTGGTGCGCTGCTCCGGAGGCAGCAAATCCGCCACCAGGGCGCGGAAGGGTTCCATGGAGATGTTCATCGAGGCGTCCATGATCCACAGCATGCCCGCCGCCACCCAGAGCACGGGGGAATTCGGCATGATGATGAGCGCCGCGGAGGCGAGCAGGGCTCCCGCGAGGAAAAACGGCCGTCGCCTGCCGAGCCGTCCCCAGGTGCGGTCGCTCATATAGCCGATGACGGGCTGCACCAGCAATCCCGTCGCCGGCGCGGCGATCCAGAGTATCGGTATGTCGTCGATACTCGCGCCGAGCGTCTCGAAGATGCGGCTGACGTTGGCATTCTGCAGTGCGAAGCCGAACTGTATGCCCAGGAAGCCGAAGCTCATGTTCCAGATTTGCCAGAAGCCGAGACGGGTTTTTTCCGCGTGTTCCATGGTCCATGGGTTTTCAAATTGGAGGATATGGCTGTAAATTATTTTATTTCCGTTGAAAAACCACGTGACCCCATGAACGACCGCACGCTCTTTGTTCTCCTGTATTTCGCCACGCCCGTGACGCTGGTCTTCGGACTCGCGATCATGTACCTGCTTATCGGCGACCACCCGTGGTTCACGTCCATGGCCATCGGCTACACCGTCCTGCTCGCCGTGCTCTACGTGGTGAAGATCAGCATGTTCAGGAAGCTGTTGCGCAAGAAGCCACGGGCGGATTCGGAGGCCTCCGATGGCTGAAGTCCGCTTCGTCGACGTTTCGAAGTCCTACGGGAGCAATCCCCCCACCATCCCGAAGCTCAATCTCCAAATCCGGGACGGCGAGTTCATGGTGCTGGTCGGTCCCTCCGGCTGCGGCAAGTCGACTACGCTGCGCATGGTGGCCGGACTCGAGGACGTCTCCGGCGGAGAGGTGTTCATCGGCGATCGCCTGGTCAACGATGTCGCGCCGAAGGACCGCGACATCGCGATGGTCTTTCAGAACTACGCGCTGTACCCGCATATGAACGTGCGCGAGAACATGGCCTTCGGACTCAAGCTGCGCAAGTTCGACCGCGCGGAAATCGCCGAGCGCGTGGACGAAGCGGCAGCGCTGCTCGAAATCACCGAGCTGCTCGACCGCAAGCCGAAGGAGCTCTCCGGGGGACAGCGCCAGCGCGTCGCCCTCGGACGCGCCATCGTGCGCAAGCCCACCGTGTTTCTTTTCGACGAACCGCTGTCGAACCTCGACGCGAAGCTGCGCGTACAGATGCGCACGGAGATCAAGAAACTGCATCGCCGCCTGAAAACCACGATGATTTACGTCACGCATGACCAGGTGGAGGCCATGACCATGGGTGACCGCATCACGGTGATGAAGGACGGCGTCATCCACCAGGTCGCTGCACCGGTGGACCTTTACCGGGAGCCGGTCGACACCTTCGTCGCGAGCTTCATCGGGAGTCCGGGAATGAATTTCATTGACGTGTCCGTCTCCACGACGACGCCGCTCCTGCTCGACGAGGGTTCGTTCACGCTCGCCGTTCCATCGGAAACCTCGACCAGCGGGAACGGCGGCGTTGCTCTCGAAGCGATGCTCGAGCTGCATCGCGGCAGGTCGCTGACGCTCGGGATACGCCCCGAGCACGTCCGCGCCACGCCCGAAGCGTGCCTGTACCCGGCCAGGGTGCTGCTGCGGCACGAGGTCTCGGAAATGCTCGGCAATGAGATGTACCTGTACCTGCGCAGCGAAAGGCACCGTATCACGGGACGCTCCACCGTTGTGCGTCAGCATGATCTCGATGAGGAAATCCCCGTGTATTTCGACATGTCCGAGGCGCATTTTTTTGATCCCGCCAACGGCCTCCGCCTCGCCTAGGGAAATCTTACACCAAAATTACATCTTTATTAATACGGCACTCTCGTATTGCCCCGCGCATCCCGTCCACCTAGATTGTGCCTTACAAGACCGGCGCGATCCCGCCCGCCATGCTCTTTCACGCTGTCAAACCTGCGCATCCCCGCCATGAAACGAATTGTCACGACACTCCTCCTCAGTCTTTTCCTCCTCACCCCCCTGTCCGCCGCCCCCGTCGATCCTGAAAGCGCGCAGCGCGCCGCCCTGCAGTGGATGGAGCGCTACGGCGACAGTTCCGCCGAACTGCTGGCGGTTGACGACATTCATGTGTTCGAGCACCGCGGACAGGATGCATTCTACATCGTCAACATGCAGCCATGCGGCATTGTGATCGTCAGCGCGGATGATCTCGCCGTTCCCGTGCTCATGTACAGTGCGGAAGGACAGTACGACGGCACACTCCCTCCCGCATTACGGGGCATGCTCGAAGCCGTGGCGGAGGACCTCGCCACGGCGATCGCGGCAGGCGCCGAACAGCCGGCACATACAGCTGCGATGTGGGAGGAGCTACTCAGCGGCGACGGTCAGCGCAGCGCGTTTTACGGCGGCGGCATGGGCGTCATGGCGGTGTCACCCCTGCTCTCAACGACATGGAATCAGACCTTCCCGTACAACAAGGACTGTCCCACCACGAGCACCGGCGGCAGCGGCGGGCACGTGTATACCGGTTGCGTCGCCACGGCGATGGCACAGGTCATGAAGTACTGGGACTTCCCGACAACCGGTGTCGGTTCACACAGCTACACGCACAGCACCTACGGAACGCAGTCCGCCAATTTCGGCAACACCACGTACAACTGGTCCGCAATGCCCAACAGCGTGAGTGGCGGAAGCAGCACCGCGGCGAAAAACGCCGTGGGACAGTTGATGTATCACTGCGGCGTTTCGGTGGAGATGGACTACGGTCCATCGGGATCGGCATCGTCGATTTACTATTCGAGACAGGTCATGCCGGTGTTCTTCCGCTACAAGAGCAGCATTTCATATCGCAGCCGCGGGAACTACTCCGCCAGCGCCTGGCTCTCTCTGGTCACGACCGAACTGAACGCCGGACGTCCCCTGCTCTACCGGGGCTCGCTGCAGAACGGCTCCGGGGGACATGCCTTCATCATAGACGGCTTTACCGGCAGCGACTATTTCCACATGAACTTCGGCTGGGGCGGGTATCTCGACGGCTATTTTTATCTCAACGCCATCACGCCGGGATCGAACAGCTTCAATTACAACCAGGCAATGGTCATCGGTATCGAACCGGATGCGAGTCCCCCGCCGACGCTGGCATCCCCGCTCAACAACAGCACGAACCTCTGCACTGGGCCGACGCTCGTCTGGAACAGCGCTTCCGGCGCCACCAGCTATCGGCTCCAGGTCGCCACCGACCAGGCATTCGGAAGCGTGGTATTCGACAACGCCACGCTGACCGGCACCTCCACGCAGGTGAGCGGCCTCTCGCCGGCGACCACATACTACTGGAGAATGAACGCGACGGGCAGTGCCGGCACTTCGCAGTGGACGAACGCATGGAGTTTCACCACGGTCAACGCGGTGATTTCCGCCGGCGGACCGACCAGCTTCTGTGAAGGCGGCAGCGTGTCGCTGAGTGCGGGCGCCGTCACCGGTGCCGCGTACATGTGGACGCGGGACGGCGTTCCCGTGCCCGGATCCTCTCTCCCGACGCTGTCCGCGACGCTCGGAGGCGCGTACCGCGTGCAGGTAACCACCAACGGCTGCATGACGGCATCCGCGCCTCTGCAGGTCACCGTGACTTCGCTGCCTGTCGCCGCCATCATGCCGCCGCAGAACACCGCCATCTGTGCGGGCGGAAGCGCGCTGCTCATGGCGCAGCAGACGACGGGTGCGAACTACCAGTGGCTCAAGGACGGACAGAACATACCCGGCGCAACGACACCGTCATATTCCGCAACGGAATCCGGGATCTACACGGTGACGGTCTCGACCAACGGCTGCAGCAGCACCTCCGACACACTCGCACTGAACGTGTATCCCACCGATCCCGCAAGCCTCGTGTGGACAGGGGCGGTCGACAGCGACTGGATGACTGTCGGGAACTGGGACAATCCCTGCGCCGTGCCCTCCAGCGGCGACAATGTCACCATACCGTCGGGCTGCACTCCACCCGCGGCCATTCCTCCCTGCGCGCTGCAAAACCTGACGATGGACAACGGGTCCGGCATCGCGCTGGGCGGGAATGTGATGATAACCGGCATGCTGTCCCTGGTCAACGGGACAATCGCTCTTGGAAACAATGATCTCACCATAGGTCCGCCTGGAGAAATCGTCGGCGGATCGGTGAGCAGCCATATCATCACCGACGGAATGGGACAGCTGCGTCAGCAGGACATCGGGAGCAACGGACGCTATCGCCAGGTGCTCTTCCCGCTCGGGAACGACGCGGGCGCGTACGTTCCCTGTCATCTCCTCAATACCGCCGCGAAAAACGACTTCTCCCTCCGCGCCCGGGCCGAGGTGCTCGACGGCGGACTCATCGGTGCGCCGCTGTCGCAGGGCGTGGTCAACAACAGCTGGATACTGAGCGGCGGCAGCGGTTCGACCAACTGCAATCTCACATTCGCCTGGTCCGCGTCGTCGGAGCACAGCGGTTTCAACCGCAGCCAGTGCTTCGTTTCCGCCAATGAATCGTCACAGTCCTGGCTGGCGCTGCAGACGCCGTCGCCCGCGCAGGGAAGCGGTCCCTACACGATCAGCGTAAGCGGCATACAGAGCCTCTCCGCGCTGGGAACACCGTTCGCAGTGGGCAGCAGCGCGACATTGTACCCGGTGGAACTCACCGCATTCACCGCCGACGTACTCCCCGCGGCCATCCTGCTGCGCTGGGAAAGCGCCCGCGAAGTGAACAATCACGGCTTCGAGCTGCAGCGCCGCGTCGCAGCGTCGCCGGAGTGGGAGTCCATCGCCTTCATCGCCTCCGCATCGCACCGCGGGGCGGGCGCATCG
>JAVVFP010000216.1:0-5766 GCA_032250495.1 Bacteroidota bacterium
CATCGATGACGCGCACTGCAGGAATTTTCTCGACCGGACCGCGATGGACGCGGCCGGGGAGCGCATCGCGCAGGCCTGGCACACGCTGCAGTCGCGCAATGGTCCGGGACACGACTTCCTCGGCTGGATGGATCTTCCCGTCCATGCGCGTGAAAACCTGTCAGCCGTGCAGGACACCGCACGGCAGCTGCGGGAACAATCGGACGTCCTGCTCGTCGTCGGTATCGGCGGTTCCTACCTGGGCGCACGCGCCGTCATCGACGCCCTGCGACCGCCCTTCGCGTCCGACGGTCCGGAAATCATCTACGCCGGACATCACATCGACGGGACCTACCTGCGGTCGCTGCTCGGGTATCTCGAGGACCGGCGAGTGAGCATGAACGTCATCAGCAAGTCCGGCACGACCACCGAGCCGGCGCTGGCCTTCCGCGTCCTGCGCCGCATGATGGAAACCCGCTACGGGAAAGCCGGGGCCGCGCGACGCATCGTCGCGACCACCGATGCCACGCACGGGGCACTGCGCAAGGTTGCCGATGAGGAAGGCTACAGGACCTTCGTCATTCCCGACGATGTCGGCGGACGCTTTTCGGTGCTTTCCCCGGTCGGACTGCTGCCCATCGCCGCGGCGGGCATCGATGCGGCGCGGCTGCTCGACGGCGCCATTGCCATGCGCGCCGTGTGCGGCGATACCGATCCGTCCCGCAATCCGGCACTGCACTATGCGACGCTGCGCGATGCCATGTATCATGCAGGCCGCGGTATCGAAGTCCTCGCATCCTTCCATCCCCGGCTGCAGTACGTCGCTGAATGGTGGAAACAGCTCTTCGGGGAAAGCGAAGGAAAGGACGGCAAGGGAATATTCCCGGCCGCGGTCAGCAATACGACGGACCTCCACTCGATGGGACAGTACATACAGGACGGCCGGCGCGTCCTCTTCGAGACCTTCCTCTTCGATCGATCCGACGATGCGGATCTGCAGGTGCCGGAGGCGGAGGACGATACGGACGGACTCAACTACCTCGCCGGCAGCAGCTTCGCCGAAATCAACCGCAATGCCATGCGTGGGACCGCGCTCGCACATCTCGCAGGCGACGTTCCGAATGCCACCATCCTCCTCGACGGGATTACACCCGATACCATCGGCGCACTGCTCTATTTCTTCGAGACCGCGGTCGCTCTCAGCGGCTATGCCCTCGGAGTCAATCCCTTCGACCAGCCCGGCGTGGAAGAGTACAAACGAAACATGTTTGCCCTGCTCGGTAAACCGGGGTACGAGGAAACGGGCACGCAACTGCGCGCCCGCCTCCGCGACGACGGCGTCTGAGCAGCGGAAGTCCGGCAGCAGAGGACGCTCCGGCAGCAGAGGACGCTCCGGCAGCAGAGGACGCTCCGGCAGCAGAGGGGGAGTGCGACGGTTCACCATTTCAATTCGCATACAGCAACAGGCGATTTCATGACAATTTCTGCAGACTTCTCCCGGGACATTGCCGGACTCGATTCCCATGACATGTACAGCGTACTCTGCGACTTCCCGCAGCAGGCAAGGACGGGGATGGACATCGGCAACGCGGTGAACCTGAGCAGCCTTCGCTCCGCTGATATTCGCAACCTCGTGGTCTGCGGCATGGGGGGATCCGCCATCGGAGGGGACGTGCTTCGCGTCTTCGGCGAGAAACAGGCGCGCATTCCCGTCGGCGTCAACCGCGGCTATCACCTGCCCGCCTACGTCGACGCGCATACGCTTGTCGTCGTGATCAGCTACAGCGGGGGAACCGAGGAAGCGCTGTCCGCCTATACCGACGCACGCGCGATGAAGGCGCAGTGCGTCGTGATCACTTCGGGCGGCGCGCTGCTCGAACGTGCGGAGACAGACGGCGTTCCCGCGGCAATCATTCCCGGAGGACTCGCCCCGCGTGCGGCACTCGGCTACCTGTTCTTCCCGCTGCTGATGATCACCGCGCGTCTCGACCTCCTCGACCTTCAGCAGTCCACTCTCGCCGCAGCGGTCAACCACCTCGAGTCCGTCACCAGGGAATACGCCGATTACCTCAGCGGAGAAAACCATGCAATCGCACTCGCGGGCAAGCTCAACGGACGGCTCCCCGTGCTGTATGCGGCGCAGGTGGGACTCGAAGCCGTGCTCACGCGCTGGCGCTGCCAGATCGAAGAGAACGCGAAGATGCTCGCGTACAGCAATGTCTTTCCCGAGCTGAATCACAACGAGATCGTGGGCTGGGAGCAGAATCCCGACCTTCTCGGACGCATCGCCGTCGTGGTGCTGCACGACCGCGACGACCTGCCCCAAATCCGGAAACGCATCGCCGTGACACTCGATCTGCTCCGGCCCCTGGCCGGGGACATCGTCGAGGTGTACGCGCAGGAGGACACGCTGCTTTCCCGCATTTTGGGATTGATTTGCCTCGGTGACTGGGTTAGTTTTTATCTCGCAATTATCAGTGGCGTCGACCCGTACCCGATCGAAAAGATCAACCGGCTCAAAGAGGAACTCGCAAAACAGTAACGCGGTCTGCATGGCCTGACACGCCCGCAGCGCAGCGCAGCGGAGCAGTATTCCGTATCCCGTCATGAACATTCCATGCAGCATCATATCGTCCCGCAGTCCGCATACCGCCCGAACGGACGCAATCGCCCGAACGGACGCAATCGCCCGAACGGACTCGACCGCCCGAACGGACACGACCGCGTGCAGGCGCAACCTGTTCGCGCCGCTCGGCCTCATCATGCGTCCCGGCCTCATCCTGCGTCCCGGCCTCATCCTGCGTCCCGGCCTCGTGCTGCTGCTCCTTCTTGTCGTCGCCTCGACCGTGCAGGCGCAGTTTCTCCCCTTCGGACGCAACAAGATCGCGTACACGGATTTCGACTGGCAGATACTGCGCACCGAACATTTCGAGATCTATTACTACCCGGAGATGGAGGAACTGGCGGGGAAGGGCGCGTATTTCGCGGAGGAAAGCTTCCAGCGTCTCGAAGAGGAATTCAATTTCACGATGCGGCAGCGCATTCCGCTCATCTTCTACAGCTCCCCGATACACTTCCAGCAGACAAATGTCACCCCCGGCTTCATTCCCGACGGCGTCGGCGGCTTCTTCGAGTTCATGAAGGGCCGTGTGGTCATCCCGAGCCAGGGCTCGATGGAGCAGTTCCGTCACGTCATCAATCACGAGCTCGTGCACGTGTTCATGCACAACAAGCTCGCGCATACGCTGACCAGGCATGGACAGCGCACGGATCGCTACCTGCCGCTCTGGTTTGTCGAAGGACTCGCGGAGTACTATTCGACGGATTGGGACAGCCAGGCCGAAATGGTGCTGCGCGACGCCGTGCTGAGCGGATACTTCGCCCCGCTGTCGAATATCTGGGCGATCGGGGGCAGTTTCCTGATGTACAAGGAGGGACAGGACGCACTGCGTTTCATCGCACGAACCTGGGGGGAAGACAGAATCGTCGCGATGATAGACAACTTCTGGATGTCGGAAGAATTCCGCGACGTGTTCGAGCTCACGCTCGGTGTTTCCTACGAGGAATTCGACCGTGCGTGGGTACGCGACCTGAAGAAACGGTATTACCCCCTCGTCGCAACACATGACCGTCCCTCCCACGCCGCGGAATCCATCGTCCCTGCCGGCTTCAACGCGAAACCGGTGTACTATCGCCAGGGTGATTCCACCTACGTGATTTACATCGCCAACAATACCGGCTACAGCGGCGTCTACCGGAAATCCCTCTCCGGCGGAGAGAGCGAACTGCTCATCGAAGGAGAAAAGACCGATCGCTTCGAAGCGTTTCACCTGCTGGGCAGCCGCATGTCCATTCACGATGACGGACTGCTCGCCTTCGTCACCAAAAGCGGGGAATCCGACGTCCTGCATCTCTACGACGTTCCCGGTGACCGCATGCGGGCGACGCTCGCCTTCGACGATATTGTCATGATCATCTCACCGTCCTGGTCGCCGGACGGCAGGCGGCTCGTTTTCGCGGGACTCAGCAGCGCGGGGAAGAGCGACCTGTACATCGTCGACATCGCCGATGGTACGCTCGACCGGCTCACCGACGATTTCTACGACGACCGCGATCCCGCGTGGTCGCCGGACGGGACGCGTATCGCTTTCACCTCCGACCGCGGTCCCCACGGCGCGACAGGCCGACACGATCTCTTCCTCATCGACCTCGAGAGCGGCGGGATTCGTTACCTGACGCAGGACAGTGCTTCCTACGCATCTCCCGCCTGGTCGCGCGACGGCAGTGTGCTCGCCTGCACCTCCGATCGCGACGGAACGCACAACCTCCATGCGCTGCGTGTGGATGAAACGCCCGGGAAACTCCCGCCCGTTCGCCAGCTGTCCCGTTTCACCACGGCCGCTTTCGATCCCGTGTGGACCGAGAAAGGCGGTCTTCTCTTTTCGGCGTACGACGGCTTCAGCTTCAAGCTTCTCGGACTCCGTGAGGTCGCCGCGCGCCTCGATTCCTTCACCACGGTCGAAGCGTCGCGCGTGGCCGAAGCGGCGGAGCCGTGGTCCTTCCCGTCCCTGAGCGGTGAGCGCGTCTCTTCCCGCCTGGAATATCGCAAGGAATACGAGGTGGACATCGCGCAAAGCGCCATTTCAACCGACCCGGTATTCGGGACGCTCGGTGGTGCGATGCTGAGCATGAGCGACGTGCTCGGCGACGATCGTTACTTCTTCACCATTTACAACACGGCGCAGACCTCGGGCGAATTCCTTTCCAGCTTCAACTTCGCCGTCTCGCGCATGTCTCTCGGACGAAAGACACCTTTCAGTTACGGCGTGTTCCATTTTGCCGGCCGCCGCTACGACCTGCTCGACCCCGATCTCTATTTTTACGAGCGTGCATACGGCGGATATTTTGCAGCCGCGTACCCCCTGTCGAAATTCCGCCGCATCGAAGGGGCCGTCAGCTTCAGCAACTCCGACAAGGAGGCCATCGCGGAAATCCGTCAGCGCAAGGCGCTGCTTCTCACCAACAGCATCAGTTACGTGAAGGACAATGCGCTGTACTACTGGACGGGACCGATCGACGGCAGCCGCTTCAATCTCACGCTGTCCTATACGACGGACCTGCGCTATTCCAACGTCAACTACTACTCGGTGATGTTCGACTACCGCCGCTACCAGCGACTGAGTCTCCGCTCCGCCTACGCCTCCCGCTACGAGTTTCTCTACAACCACGGCAAGGAAGCGCGGCGCTATTTTCTCGGCGGCAGCTGGGACCTGCGCGGCTGGCCCCGGTGGTCCATTCGCGGCACCAAACGATGGCTGACAAGTCACGAACTGCGCTTCCCGCTTCTCGACCGCGTCGGCTTCGATTTCCCCTTCGGGAGCATCAACCTCGGCATTCTCCGCGGCGCGCTGTTCTTCGATGCGGGGAACTCGTGGGACAGCAATTACGGCGAAACGCTCGGCGCCATCGGCGGGGGCGTTCGCTTCAGCCTCTTCGGCGTCCTCGTCCTTCGCTACGATATCGGCAAGCGCATCGAAGATAATTTCACACGCCTGCAGGACGATTTCTTCCACCAGTTCTTTTTCGGGTGGGACTTCTGATGCGTCCCCCGCAATCCATACCGGCGCTGCTTCGCGCATCGCTGCTTCGCGCATCGCTGCTTCGCCGCGCAGCCGCGATGTCCGCAGCGCTGGCGCTGGCGCTGCTGTTTCCCGGCTGCGGGGGAAGCGCCTGGCTGGAACGCGCGGTTCAAGCCGGGTCCGCGGATTGGACGCAGGAGGGGGGCAG
>JAVVFP010000217.1:0-5762 GCA_032250495.1 Bacteroidota bacterium
CTTTGAGTGTGGGATACTCTCCGAACTCCGGCGAGATCAGCAGCATGTGCGAGGCGGGAAGCAGCTCTGCCGGCGCGGCGAAGCCGCCCGCGGTCACGACGACGAAGGGCACGGACACGATGCTCGCCAGCATGATGATGATACCGTTCGGCAGGTCCGTGTGCGCAACGGCGATCATGCCGCCGATGGCAGTGAAGAGAATGACGAAGCCCGCGGCCAGCGCCTGGCCCACTTCCACGCTCACGGCGCCGTCGGTGACCACGCTGAGAATGTAGCCGCCGGCGCGGAACTGGTAGGAGACGATGGTAGTGAAGGCGATGATCAGCGCGATGGCGCCGAAAAGGCGGGCGAACTTGCCATAACGTTCTTCGAGAATATCACCGATGGTGTACTGCCCGAAGGTGCGGATTTTTCCGGCGAGGAAATAAATGATCGCGATGCCGACCCACGCGCCCGCGGGCATCCACATCGAACTCCAGCCCGCGCGGTAGGCGTATTCGGCCCCGGCGATGAAGGTCCCGGAACCGATCCAGGTGCAGACGAGCGTGAACACCATCTTGGTGACGCCCAGGCTGCGGCCGGCGACCATCATGTCGTCCTGCGTCTTGACCTTTTTGGCCTGGATGAAATTGTAAACCGCGAGTGCGATCAGGTAGGCGAGAATGATAATGATGTAGGTTACCATGGACTTCCGGCTCTTGCTGGTGGGAAAAAGAGTATGGGAAACGGGAGCCGCATGCCTGCGGCCCCCGTCCCGGAATTACACGAGCGTGAGGATGGGAATGACGTTGTCCTGTATGGCGCCGGTGACTTCCACCGCGCCCTCGTCGGTGACAAAGACGTCGATCTCCGTGCGGAAGCCGAGTTTCTCATGTTCCATGTAAATGCCCGGCTCTATGCTGAAGCAGGTGCCGGGGAGAATACGGCGCTCGTCCTTTGTTTCGAGATTGTCGATATGTCCCCCGTTCCCGTGTACCTCGAGTCCGATATTGTGCCCGGTGCGGTGCACGAAGTATTCGCCGTAGCCGGCGTCGACGATGACCTTGCGCACGGCATCGTCCACTTCCCAGCCCGCGACTTCCTGGCCCGCGGCGTAGCGGTCCTGCACCATCTTCAGTCCCGTATTGCGCGCGTCACGCGCCACGGCGAAAATCTTCTCGATGCGCTCGGGCACCTCGGTACCGATGAAGCCCATCCAGGTGATATCGTAATAGATGCCGCCGGGCTCGTCCTTCTTCGCCCAGAGGTCGAGCAGCAGCAGATCGCCCTCTTTCATGGCGAAGCTGTTCTCCTCGGTCGGCTCGAAATGCGGATCAGCCGCGTGTTCGTTGATGGCGACGATGGGACCATCCTCCCAGGTCATGCCGTTCTCGCGCATGAGGTCGTGCATGAAGTGCTGAATTTCCACCTCGCGCGGATTCTCCCCGGCCCTTATGCGGCGGGCCACCTCCTTGAAGGTTTCGTCCTTGACCATCTGCATGATTTCACCGGCCACCTTGTGGCTTTCCCAGTCCTGCATCGACAGATGCGCCTCGAACTGTCCCACCAGGTCACCGCTGGAAACGACCTCGACACCGAAACTGCGGATCAGCTCGATGGTCCCGGCGTCGACGATGGAGACGTAAGGGATGTTGTTCATCGGGGAGTATTGCATGGCGATGGTTTTCGCATCGCCCAGCATGCTGCGCAGCATTTCCTGCAGCTGTGTCCACGGCAGGTACACGTGCTTGTCACCCGGCAGGTGGTCGCAGCGCCAGGGCTCGATGCGGTGCACGAGCTTCTGCGGTTCGCCCTGGGCGGGAATAAAATAGAACCAGCGGCGGGAGGCGAAGCGGTTGGAGTCCATTTTCAGTATGCGTGCCGCAATGGCATCGCGGTCGTGGAAGTCATAAAACAGCCAGCCGTCGATGCCGGCGTCGCGGAGTGCGGTTTGAATCGCGTGCAGATCCATAGGCCTTCTTCTCTCTAGATGCAACAATGTCTGATCGGCAAAAGATAGTGAATAAATCACCGCGGGAACAGTGAGGCAGGGGGAGATGGAATTCAGCTGCGGCAATAGAAGTCGTAGCTTCCTGGCAGGCAGGATACGATCACGCGGCGGGCCTGCGAACTGGCGATTTCGCCGTCCACATGCACGGGAAGCGGGAAATCGAGTGCGATGTCCACATGCGTCATCTGTGCGTACGTGACTTCCGGTGCGGAGAGATGCGTCCCCTTCAGCGCGCGCGGGAGCACCTGCAGGACGCGCGCGATGCTGACGTCACGCACGTGGCAGAGGTCCAGCAGTCCATCGTCCACCTGCGCATGCGGAGTGAGGCGGAAACCGCCGCCCGAGCTCGTGCCGTTGCCGATGCAGGCGAGGAAAAGCAGGGAGGCGATTTCACGGTTCTGCAGCACGGTCACGGAGGGCACGGAGGAGTAGTGGCGCAGCACGCGGAGCACCGACAGCAGGTACGGCAGTATTCCCCGGCCGAGGAGGCGACGGGACACATCGATTGCCACTGCCGCATCGAAGCCGATGCCGACGGCGTTGATGACGCGGCGGGTCAGCACCTGTTCGTCCTCGTCTATGATATGCACTTCCATGGCGTCCACCCCTCGCCTCGCATGCGAGTCGAGCGCATCGAGCGTGTCGCGCATGCGATGGATACCCAGCATGTGCGCGAAATCATTCCCTGTCCCCAGCGGGAGCAGGCCGACGGGGTGCGCGTGCGGCGGCAGTCCATTGATGACTTCGTTGGTGGTGCCGTCTCCCCCGGCGACGCACACCGGGGCGCCGTCGTCAGGCAGGGCGCGCGCGATGTCCGCCGCGTGCATGCTGCGGGCGGTGACATACTCCTGCACCGTCCAGCCGCTCCTGTGCAATTCTTCCACGACATGCCGCAGCTGACGACCGGCGCGTCCCTTTCCCGCGGCGGGATTGAGTATGAGGTGGACGGTGCGTGGCATGGAACACATGCGCCGAAAATAGTGCCGACTAGGTGAAGAACAAAGCGCCGTCCCTCCGCCGCCGGCTCAGAGCACGAACATCAGGTTCACGCCGAACACAGCGTCGAGTCCCGCACCGAGATGGTTGTCCAGTGGAATGCGAAGCAGCAGTCCGGGCCAGAAGCCGGCACCGATATCGGCGTTCACCGTCAGTCCGATCTGCGAGGAGGCCTGGTCCTCGCGCGAATCGAACTGATGCCGGAACGTGTAGACACCGGTATAGCCCAGCTGCACGAGTACCGCTTCGTCCTCGTACTGGGTGAGAAAACCGTACTTGAGGTAGACGTCCATGATCTCGTCCCCGCGGTCATCCATGTAGACGAGGATGGAAGGTCCTGCATGCATACGCACCCCGAGTTTCGTCGCGTGTATCCTGGTGTGCAGGCGAAGGATACCTGTGGCGGGAACGGCTTCCGTGGCGAAGGCCTCGAGGCGGTCGATATCCGCAGCGCTTGCGAAGTACGATGCGAGCGCCTTCTCCTTGTCTGCCAGTGGCAGGCGCACGCCGACGTCTCCGCTGATCAGCGCGTCCTCGCTCCCGAGGGCGATACCCACGTACGGATTGCCAAGGAGGAATTCATCGTAGGTATCGGTAGAGAAATTCGAGAACGGCAGGTCGACCAGGAAGGTCAGTGCCTCCGAGGTGCGGACGCGATAGCCGAAAAAAAATGTCGAGTGCAGGAATTTGATCCCTTCGCTGTTCTCGTAGAACGGCTTCTGCCATTCAAAACTGATGGCGTGGTCCTGCTCCGCTGCGACCCAGATGGGCTGTGCGGTGGCGGGTGCGGCGGCGCAGAGCATGATGAGCAATGAAAAAAATGCGATTGATCTCATATTCTCCTCCGTTATGGGAGCTGCGGCCGGGGCGGCGGCTCCGGTGATGGACCTGTTTGGATGACGTTGTACAGACACTATACACATTTCCCTTTCATTTCGCAATGAGTCCCGCTTTTCGTGGTTTTTTCTTCCCCCTTTCGCGCTTTCTTCCTATCTTTTTGTTCCGTTACACCATGGAAACGACTATGAGCATCTCTGAAGCGAATCTCAAAACCTGGGCAGACTATCTCCTTAATTACTCCCTCGGCGGCGTGCGCGAGAACGATGTCATCATGATCAAGGGCGAACACATCGCCTGGCCGCTGATGTCCGTTCTTCAGGACATGATCTTTGCCGCGGGCGGCATAGCGGACGTCAACATCGTGGCGCCGGACAATGATCGCGGCAAGGTGTGGGGCGCGTCCATCGCGCGGCACGGCACAGTCGAACAGATCGAGCGCGTCCCGGCATGGCACAAGGCGCGCTACGAGGCCATGACCAAGTACATCGAAATCCTCGGCGCCGAAGATCCCGCGCTGTCCGCAGGTCAGCCGGAGGAGACCGCCATGGCCGTCATGCGGGCCGACGAGGCCTACAAGCGCATCCGCCTCGGCAAGCCCTGGGTGCTCACGCTCTTTCCGACGAAGGGATTCGCCGATCTCGAAGGCATGACGCTCGAACAGTACACCGACGTCATCGTCTCCGCCTCCATGCAGGATCCGCGCGAACTCGATCGCGTCGAGCAGGACATTTACGAACTGATGGACGCCAGCAGCACGATGCGCATACAAACCCGCCATCCAGAGGACGGTCGCAGCCTGGAACTGCGCATGAATATCGTCGACCGCAACGTCATCAAATGTACCGGGAAGCGGAATTTCCCCGACGGCGAGGTGTTCACCAGTCCCAACACCAAAACCGTCGAAGGCGAAATCTTCGTCGACCTCCCCGTCTACAACAGCGGCACCACGGTGCAGGGCATTTACCTGAAATTCGAAAACGGCCGCATCGTGCAGTACAGCGCGCAGACGGGACATGAGACGCTCACGAAAATCATCGAGACCGACGACGGCTCCCACCGTCTCGGCGAGGTCGCCCTCGGCATGAACGCCGGCATCACCGAAGTGCTCAAACACCCGCTCTTCGTCGAAAAAGTCGGCGGCACGCTGCATATCGCCATCGGCGCCAGCTATCCCGAATGCTATGTCGACGACGAAGGCAGCGAGGAAGGGAAGGCCGCGCTGGACCGCATGTTCGAGGAAGGACTGCTCAACCGCTCGGCGCAGCATGTGGACATCGTCACGGATTTCCGCGAAGGAGGCGCCGGCATCGGGGTCTGGCTCGACGACACGAAGATCGAGGTAAAGGATGGGATCTGGGTGCGCCCCTGATTGAAAAGGATTTCTCAGAGGTTTTACCACGGATTTCGCGGATTACACAGAGATAAGGATAAGGCCGCACACCTGCGCAGAAATGATGAGAAACGATAACGATGGCAAGGAGAGATATGGAGTACGGAGCAATGAGCAGGGAGGAACTACTGGCCGGCATCGAGGAACTTCAGAAGAAACTCGAAGCTGCGAAGGAGACGAACCGCGAACTTTCCTCGCAGCTGCAGGCGAAGGACGTGGAAGTGCTGCGCATCGGTCGCGCGCTCGAGGAGCGGCAGGCGGAGTGCATTCGACGGGAAAACGAATGCCGCAAAAGCACCGAACAGTACCGCTCCCTCGTGGCCAATCTCCCCGGCGCCGTCTACCGTTGCGCCAACGACGCCTACTGGACCATGGAGTTCATCAGTCCGCAGATCGAAGATCTCACCGGTTATCCGGCCTCCGACTTCATAGACAACGAAGTGCGCAGCTACAACAGCGTGATTCATCCCGAGGACGTCATCAAAGTCGTCGACGCCGTCAACGAGGGACTCAAGCACCACAGACCCTACGTCGTCGAGTATCGCC
>JAVVFP010000218.1:0-4986 GCA_032250495.1 Bacteroidota bacterium
ATGATTTCCTGCGTCGTCCCCCGCTCCTTGCTGCTGTCGATCACCGCGACGATGCGGTCGGGGATGTAAAGAAGCGCCGCGATCACCATGCGCAGTCCGATCGAACTGAGCCGGTCCTCGGCAAGCAGCACCATGCGCGTGGTATGCGGGTCGAGCATCACCATTGCGGATCGTCGCCCGGGAAGAGTATCTGTGTGCGTTCGGGACCGACGGACGCGCAGGCGATGCGCACGCCGATGATTTCTTCCACGGCGGCGATGTACGACCGCGCCGTCGCGGGGAGGTCGTCGAAGGACGCGACAGAGGAGATATCTTCCTTCCACCCCGGGAAGCTCTCGTAGACGGGCTGAAGGCGTTCGAGCGTTCTGAGATTGGTCTGGAAATGATCGCTGCGCTTGCCGTCGAACTCGTACGCGACGCAGACCTTCACCTCGTCCAGGCCGCTCAGCACGTCGAGCTTGGTCATGCCACAGGATGTGATGCCGTTGAGCATGACCGAGTAACGCATGGCCACGGCGTCAAACCAGCCGCAGCGTCGCGGACGTCCGGTGGTCGATCCGTACTCGTGCCCCGCGTCACGGAGATGATCACCCATCGCGTCGTGCAGCTCGGTGGGAAACGGTCCATGTCCCACGCGCGTGGTGTAGGCCTTCATCACGCCCACCACGGAGGAAATCGCCGTCGGGGGAATGCCCAGGCCGATGGTCGCGCCACCGCTTATCGGACTCGACGAGGTCACATAGGGATAGGTCCCGTGATCGAGATCCAGCAACGCTCCCTGCGCACCCTCGCCGAGCACCTTCTTCCCGTCGCGGATGGCATGATTGAGGTAATGCGCGGTGTCGGTGACGTACTCGTCGATCTGCGCGTCGAAACGCATGTACTCTTCGAGTATCTTGTCGACGTCCAGCTGTTCCGCGTCGTAAATCTTGCTGAGAATGCGATTCTTGTCCTCAATGTTCCGGCGTATGCGCTCCTCGAGTATGTCATGGTCCAGCAGGTCGACGATGCGAATGCCCACGCGGGCCGCCTTGTCGTAGTACGCGGGACCGATGCCGCGTCCCGTGGTGCCGATGGGCTTGTTCCCCTTCTCGTACAGCGCATCGAGCAGCTTGTGATAGGGCATGATCAGGTGCGCGTTGTGGCTGATTTTCAGCCGCCCTTTCAGGGATACGCCCTGCTCCTCGAGGAAACGGATCTCCTCCATCAGCGCGACGGGGTCGATGACCACCCCGTTGCCGATGACGGAAATGCAATGCTCGTTGAAAATGCCGGAAGGAATGAGATGGAGGATGTACTTCCGGTCGCCGATCTCTATCGTATGACCGGCATTGGCGCCGCCCTGGTAACGTGCGACAATGTCCACGTCCTTGCTCAGGATGTCGACCAGCTTCCCCTTTCCCTCATCTCCCCATTGTGCACCGACGACAACGCGAACGGACATCAGGCTCCTCCGATGATTCGATTGGGCATAAATGAAACAGGCCTCCCCCGTCTGTTCGGGGAGGCCGTTTCGTCAAAGTGTCAGCCTTCAGGACGCAAAGCTCGCAACGGCCTCATCCACGGTGGCGTACGCGGTGAATATCGTGTGCAGCTTGGTGATCTCGATCAGCTTGCGCACGTTGTCGTTGAGACCCGCGAGCTTGAGTTCGCCACCGTTGTTTTTCATGGTGGTGTATCCGCCGATCAGCATGCCCAGGCCGGAGCTGTTCATCAGCGTGACCTGTGAGCATTCGAGCACGATGTGCGTCCTGCCGTCATCGATCAGGCGGTGCAGTTCCTCGTTCAGCGCGTTCGCTTCGGGGCCGCCGAGAATGGCCCCTTGCAGTTCCAGTATCGTGACGCCGTTCTTCTCTGAAGAGGGGATCATCATAACAACCTCTAGAAGGTGATTTTGGCTTTCCGTGCCATGGTCCAATCCAGCGTCAGGGCGCTCGCCACGAAGATGCTGGAATACGTACCGGTGATGACGCCGATGGACATGGTGAAGGCGAAACCGCGCGTCGGCTCTCCGCCGAAGAACAGCAGGGCCAGCATGACCAGGAAGGTCGTGGTCGACGTCAGGACGGTACGACTCATCGTCGTGTTGATGCTCTTGTTGAGCACGGGCTCGAAGGCGCTGGACTTCGACAGTTTCAGGTTCTCACGCACGCGGTCGAACACCACCACCGTATCGTTGACCGAGAAACCGATCAGCGTCAGGAAGGCGGCAACCATGGCCTGGTCGAACTCGAGATTCAGACCCGGGATCATGTTGGTGAACACCGAGACGAGTCCGAGCGTCAGCAGAACATCGTGGAACAGGGCCACGACGGCGCCGATGGCGAAGATGAACTTGAAGCGGAAGCCGATATAAATCAGTATGCCGATCAGCGCGAAGAAAATGGCGATGACCGCATCCCGGCGGATTTCCGACCCGATCTTGGCCTCGACGATGTTTTCCTGCAGGATTTCGATGCCGTGCTGTGGAAAATGCTCGATGAGGACTTCCTTGATACGGTTGGAGATTTCCGTGCCCATGCCCTTCTGATCGGTCCGCACGATGTAATCGGTATCGGAACCGAAGGACTTGATTTCGATGCTTCCCATGTCGGCGGCGTTCATCCACGCGCGCAGCTCGTTGATCTCCACCACGCGGGGGAAACGGACGACGACCTCGGTGCCGCCCTTGAAATCAAGGCCGAAGTCCACGCCCTTGAAAACCAGTGATAGAATGCCGGCGAAAAGGATGACCGCGGAGACCATGTAAAAGGCCTTCCTTTTGCCCATGAAATCGAAGTTCAGATTCTTGAAAATTCTCATTGTCTTTTATAAACTCCTGGCTCACTTACGTTTTGTTGGGAAGAAACGGTCAACCGAATTTCACCAGTCCCGGGGCACGGTCGGTGGTGATCTCGAAGATCACGCGCGTCATGATGATGGCCGTGAACAGGGAACAGACGATACCGATGCCCAGCGTGAGGGCAAAGCCCTGTATGGGACCGGAACCGAACTGGTAGAGAATGATACTGGTGAGAAGCGTTGTCAGGTTCGAGTCGATGATCGCAGGGAAGGCGCGCGCGTATCCCGCGTCGATCGCGGCCCGCAGCGTCTTGCCCGCTCCGAATTCTTCCCGTATACGCTCGTTGATCAGCACGTTCGCGTCGACGGCCATACCCACCGTGAGCAGGATGCCCGCGATGCCCGGCAGCGTGAGCGTGCCGTGGAAGCCGGCGAGAATGCCGAGAATGAACAGGACGTTGAACAGCACGGCGATGTCCGCGGGCACGCCACCGAACTGGTAATAGACGACCATGAACACGAGGACGAGGATGAAGCCGATGATGAAGGAGTTCGTTCCCTTTCTGATGGAGTCCTCACCGAGGGACGGTCCGACCGTCCGCTCTTCGATGATTTCCACCGGGGCAGGCAGTGCGCCGGCCTTGAGTACGATCTCGAGGAGACGGGCTTCTTCCATGTTCTCCATGCCCTCGATCTGCGAGTTGCCGCCGATGATTTTCTGACGCACGTTCGGTGCGCTGAAAACGGCGTTGTCGAGTACGATGGCGATGCGCTTGTTGACGTTTGCACCGGTGACTCGCGCCCATTCGCGCGATCCCTCGGCGTCCATCTGCATGGTCACCACCGCACCGCTGAGTCCACCCTGGTCGATCTGCGCCTGGGCGTTGGTGATCACTTCACCGGTCAGCTCCGGTTTGCGCTTGAGCATGTAGAACTCGTACACCTCGGAACCGTCCTGCAGCTGTTCGGGCTTGGCCGACCAGGCGAAGGTGATTTCCTCTTCCACCACGCGGCGCACGTCGTCGCGATCCAGAATGTTGTTGATGCGCTCCTTCTGCTCCGCCGAGGCGAACAGCCCGTACTCGGTCGGAATAAAGAGGGCGAGGAAGGGATTCTCCTTCTTCGCCTGTTCGAGCTGCTCCTCCGGGGTCATGTTCGCCTTGGCGATGGAATCGAGCTGGTCGGCGTCGGCCACGGTTGCGGTATCTTCTTCGACGGCCTCGGCGATGGCTTCATCCGTACTGTCGACGACGGCCGCGGTGTCCACATCCTCTTCGACGGGTTTGCCGAGCAGCACGCGGTCGATGCGCTTGATCGTCGACAGCTGCACGTTGTCCTCGGCGAAAAGTTTGAACTCGAGCTGTGCGGTCTCCTGGATGAGGCGGCGCACTTCCTGTTCGTCGCTTACGCCGGGAAGCTCGAGGATGATGCGGCGGCTGCCACTTCTCGTGATGGCCACTTCCGACACCCCGTACTGGTCGATGCGGTTGCGGATGATTTCGAGCGCACGTTCAACGGCCTTCTCGGTTTCGTCGGACAGCTTGTCCATGACCTCCGCGTTGGAGTCCCGGATGTCGCCGTAATACCGGCTCAAGCGCATGTTGCGCTCGTCGAAGCGACGGCGGAAAATATCCAGCACGGGCTCGTCGCTGGTCTGCGCCTCTTCCTTGGTGTTCGCGAGAATCTCGCGGAGATTTTCGTCCTCGTTCTTCGCCAGCTTGGTCAGCAGCTCGACGATGTCCACTTCCAGTGTAACATACATGCCGCCCTGCAGGTCGAGACCCAGCTTGAGGCGGTTTTCACGCGCACTGCGAATGGACTCTTCGTTCTCGTCGAAATACAGCGTGCTGTCCTGGTCAGACAGCCGCTCGAGCTCCGACTGGTGTACGCTGTCCATGTACGTCGGCCACAACAGGTAGCCGGCGAACAGGATGAACGCGACAATCAGGATAATCCGGGTTAGATACTTCTTCACGGCCGATCAGACCTCCAACATCGATATGTATTTGGAACTTCGCAAAAATTCAAAAATGGCTCAGAGAGACAAATATAGGACAGGGTGCCTATAAAGTCAATGAAAGCGGACGCACGCTTTGCGCAGTGAAATTTCGCCCGCACGATTCCGTCCTGCATTCGCATGCCGAACGGCACGTCCATGAAAAATACGATTTCCGTGTCCCCCGTCAAAACGGCGTTTCACAGGCG
>JAVVFP010000218.1:4996-5714 GCA_032250495.1 Bacteroidota bacterium
GGAAATGTTCGCGGATGTACGCGCGGACCCGGGGATTATCTTCCGCCTGCAGATGGCGGCGCAGCAGGTCCTTCGCCGCCTGCGGCGGAAAGAGACGGAGCGCGGAAACGGCGTAGAGCCGCAGCAGGGGACGCGGCTCCGCGAGCTGCGCACGCAGCATGGCGAGAAGCGCATCGGCGGGTTCGCGCAGCAGTATCAGCGTTTCGAAGGCCTTCGCCCGCAGCGCGGCGCTGTGACCCGGAGCGGCGAGGAGGCGCACTTCTTCCCGCAGCTGCGCGTAGCGGTAGCGCTGCACCCAGTCCAGCGCCGCCAGGGCGAGTACGTCTCCGCGTGAGGACGTGAGAAGCCGCTCCCGGACGATATCGACACTTCCGGTACTGTCGAGGCTGAGCACGCCGTTCATCGCGGCGGCATCGGCGTAGTAGCTCGAATCCCCCAGCATCTGCCAGAACACGGGCAGCAGCTGCGGATCACGGAAATTATGTAATCCATTCAGCGCCGTCGCACGCACCCCTGCATGGTCGTCCCGCAGCAGCGCGAACAGCGTCTCCCGCAAATCCGCGGCGTAGGACGGCCGGTCGCGCACGGCGTCCGCGAGTCCGGTGGCGATGGACTTGCGCACCGCGGGTACGGGGTCGCCCCGCACGGTGCGCAGCAGCACGGCACGGGATGCCTCCTGCCCTGCGTCACCACCGATCATCTCCGCGGCCAGCAGCAC
>JAVVFP010000219.1:0-5709 GCA_032250495.1 Bacteroidota bacterium
CGTGCCTGCCCGAGGACATAGAGCCGCGTGGTGTCGAGGGAGGGAAAAAGCCGGAACGAGGACAGGTCCAGGGTTTCGATGCCGCTTTCCTCGTCATACACGGCGGGGAGCATGTGCGTCAGGGAATCGAAGTCTCCCTCCTGGATATTCCGGGTGGACCAGCGGATGTTCTGCAGACCGGTGAAGGTCGGCGCAATCATTTCGGTGGTGATATTCTTCAGCTGACCCTGTCCGAGAATCAGCTTCTGATACTCGACGACGCTGCCCTGCGCGTCGCGTCTGGAGATGCTGAACCTGCAGTCGGGTATATCAAAGGAAAGATCGGCGACGAATGTTCCGTCATACTTCCGGCGCTCCCCGGTCATGCGGAAGCCGATGTCGTAGACACCCTTCCTGAGCGCGGGATCTATCGAGAGGAGAATGACGAAATATCCCCGACGGGAAGGCTGCATCAGGTTGAGGGTGTTTCCCATCTTTACCAGGACCTCGCCCTCCGGCTGGTTGAATCGCCATCCGGCGCGGAACGTCCCGGGATCGTCGCCGAGGTGAATGACCGCGCCTGTCACCGGGTCCACGCTGGCGGGCACGAGGGGACGAGGATAGGAAACGTACTGCATGACGACCTGTGTGTTTCCGAGGCTCTCGTCGATCACCGGGGTGATCGTCGTTCCGATCCAGTTATCGTCCGTTCCGTTGGAAACCTCCAGGCGTACCTCGAGGAAGCATCCCTCGAGGTTTTTCGGATAATCCCGCAGATCGGGATTACCGGGATCCGCATTCGCGATCAGCGTGATGCTTTTCCTGTCGCGCACAGGATCGATGATCGTGGAGAAGGAATACGGCGGATCGATCAGGCTGCAGGGGTCCCTGCCGCCCGCATAGGTGGTGACCGTCGTCTCCCCGTAGCCGTATGACACGTGGTAGGGATCGAAGGCGCCGTCGAAGAAATGCGGCTCGTTGCTGTCCTCGATCACATGACGCACGCAGACGGTATCGACGCCGAAACGCGCGGCGGTGGGATTCAGACTCGAGGTGAGCGTGTAATTGGTCCCCTCGGCGTGCGCGTCGAGCGCGTGCGAGAACAGCACCCACGGCGAACCGCCGAAGATCTCCTCGACGACGAGCCACCCACCTTTGCTGATCGGCAGCGATCCCTCCCGGCCGGAACCCTGGAAATCCGCATGAATGGTGACGTGGGTTTTCCCGGGTTTCTCAAAAAAGTCATCGCCGTAGGTATTGTCGTCTCCACTGGACCACCCGCTGCTCACCCAGCCGTAGATATCGTCCTTGAACGGTTCCGCGGGTTCGTCGGGATAATCCTCGCCGTTGCCCGGCATGAAGCCGTCGTGAAGATATCCGGTCCCGGACATGAAGCGGTCACCGCGGTCATCCATCCAGTCATCGACGCCGTCGAAATTGTCGTCGTCGAGCGCAGGCGGAATCAGGATCTGCGGAATATAAATATGATACATGAAGGGATCTTCGAGAATCTGCACCTCGTTGGACGTATGCGCGTTGCGTATCCACGGAGTGAAGGGTTTGCCGTCCACCTGCACGATGCGGTCGATGTCGTAGCTGCCGTCCGCTTTTTTCGGAAGCGTGATGCTGTAGCCTCCCATGCCCTTGGGCACGTCGTAGAGCATGTAGCCGAATACGCCGTCCCCGAGTTCCTCGATGCCCTCATGCGCGAGCGAGGGATCGTTGAAATCCACGTCGTGTCCCGCATTGCGTATCCAGTAATAGCTGTACTCGGTCGAGGCGTCGATGTCGAATTGCAGGTGCGCCCTGCCGTTGGACGGAAGATGACGCAGTTCCTGCTGTCCGGTGGAATCGGTGATCGTGAAGTTGTTGGTGATGTATTCGAACTGCAGGGGATTCGGCAGGGGGGCGTAATACGTATAGGTGGTACGGATGGGCGTTTGGCGCTGCTCGCCGAATATCGTCTCGTACGTGATCTGCGAATACTCGGATTTCCGCGGGGTCGGATTCTCCATGTCGATTTCTTCTCCCCCGAGGGAGAGGACGGCGATGAACTCGCGATGCGGCTGCGGCACGGTTCCCACGCAGTGGTCGGTGGGACGCAGCCGGTAATGCGCTGCGGCGGTATCGATGAAGGTGAAGCCCTCGTAGTTGTTGATCGACTGCGAGATGAGCTGTTTCCAGACGACATTTCCCGCAGCGTCGCGTTCCATCCAGTGCGTCCATGACGTGTCGCTGAGATCCGGAGCGGACGGGTTCTCCGCATACGGGTAGAACATTCCGCCGACAGTTGCGTCGAGGCGGCCGTAGGCGTCGGAGACCCCGGCGGACATCGGGACGAGATCGGGAGGATCGACCCAGACTTCAAACGAACAGTATGGATCGAAGTAATCGTAGCCGCTGATTTTGCCTGCGTCCCAGGTGATTTTCCACACGCGAATCTTATCCCCCGGTTCCTCGACGTCCACGATGCCGTCGCCGTCGAGATCCTGTGCGCGCAGTCCGTCGTGATCAATGTCCTCGTACAGCGCAGTGTTTCCGCTCCGCAAATGCTCCCAGGGATTCAGCCAGTAGACGGACGTTTCCTCGATGGTATAGTTCTTCGGGTAAATCGACGCGGTGTCGAGCCACGCGTCGGGATGGCCGTCATGATCCATGTCATATTCCGGATCATCCTCACTGCTGCTGCCGCGCAGCACGTCGACGTACTTTCCCCCCGGTGTTTTCAGGATGGGGATGTCGATATTCCCGTCGCTCCAGTAAAACGGCACGTCCTTCGGAACGTACTGCACGTACTGCGTCCCTGTCGCGGCGGTGCGTTCCTTGTTCTCCATCATCATGAACACCTTGAACGGCTGGTAGTACAGGCCGAGAAAGTTCTTCCAGTTCAGATCGGTGTCCGCGACGATGCGCGCGGAAAACATGAGGTCGACGTAGTTGCGGTACTTGCGGAAACTGACCGCACCTTCGGTGTCGCTGTACGAGGCGATGCCATAGGAAGCGTACATGTAGGTCGACCATGAGATGAATTGGTCGACGCGCCCGTGCAGCGGAGAGTCCGGCTCCGGTGTCGTGATGCGGTAGACGATGGTCGTTTCCGAATGGGGCGGCAGTGCGAGATCGGAGATTGTCAGGTATGGCGCCTTGTACGCGTGCGTGATGCCCTGTGTCTTCAGGTCCACGAAGGAAAAAAAGCCGCGAATGGATTCCCTGATCTCGATGCCTTCGACGGGGACGGATGAGAGGTTGCGCACCTGGATGTGGATTTCCAGAGTGTCTTTCCTGTCGTATGACACGGCATTGCGACCGACGGTCAGGGAGTCGGGGATGTCGTTGTGCACGGACCGCGTCATATCGATGTTCGTGCAGAACGCGTAGAGTACGGTGTTGAATATCCATTGCAGTTGCCGGGCTTCCGGCGCGTTCGATCCCATGCGCAGCGCGTTCGAGCCGCCCACCGCCGGGAGAGCCGTGTTGCAGACCACCCGGCCGTTGCCCGCGGCCTCGCCGCTGAGCGTGAAGACCACAGGCAGATTCCATCCGTGTGCGCGGGCGATGATTTCAGCCCTGCCGGGATTGACCGCGGGAATGACGGTGGCGTAGACCCGGTCGCTGTCGCTGTGTGGCACGAAGCTCAGGGGATGCGTGCTTTCCGCGACGTCGAGTTGCACGCCGCCCCTGCCGTCCTCCGGCTGCATGCCGTTGGCGAAGTCGACAGAGGCCTTATCCAGCAGGCCCAGTTTCTCGATGACGTACACGGCGTTGCCCTCGGTGTAAATCGTTCCCCCGCGATTGAGAAAGGCAAGCAGACGATCGCGCAGACGCGGGGCAGCGGTGAACATGCTGTCGACGTAGAAATGCCAGTCCTCTCCGCGCACGGAGAACGCGGGAATGATCAGCAGCTGCGTCGTCCAGAGAATGCCGCTCGAATCGATTTCCTGCTCGTCGATGTAGTACGAAATGCCGGAATAGAGATGCGACTCGATCAGATTCCGGAAATACACGGCCTCCCATGAAACGCTGCACTGATTCTGCTGCAGCGCGCTTTTCAGGATGCCGATGGTTTTGGAGTACCCTTTGAAAGAGAGGGCATAGTGATCCTGCGCCTTCCATGGATAGCCCTCGCAGGTCTCCGCCGTGACGGACGACGCCGAGGACGGCAGCACGTCCGCGTACACGAAGCTGCCGCGTTCCGGACCGGAGCGCACCCAGTACACGGATTCCTCCCCCCAGCGGGGGAAGAGCGTCGTGTCCATCGTAGCGCTGGTGAAGCGGTAATCCACTGACGATTCCCGCAGCACGAAGCGGTAGGTTCCGAGCACATCCTGCTGACGTGCGTCGGTGGGGAGCAGGGACCCCTGTCCGTGCAGTAGCGCGGCGGGAAGGACGGGAAGCAGCGTGAGAATGAGGGTGCTGTACAGCAGCGATCGCAGCATGGGGACTCCAGGACAAGAATGTGGCGGGGAAAGACACTCTGTAGCGTACCAGGGAAGTGCAGCCGTCAGGAAATGGGACCATGGACGCAGAACACGTAACCGTATCCGGAACGCAGGCAGAAGCCGGTCTCGAGCGGTTCATGTTGTTACAGTGTGGGCAGGACAAGTTCAATAGTAACAGAACACATTATCGGGATAAGATGAATAACAATCAACTCATACGCGGTGCAATATTTTCGCAGCGGCGGAAAATATTCTGCAGCATGGAATATCCTGTCTTCGCGGGCCGGTCGGCGTGACAGCGGACCGGCGGACGGGGCGGGGCGCGCGACCTGCCTTTCTATTTCCGCGGAATTTTCCTTTTTTACAGGGATATGAAGCGCGTGTCATTTCATACCCTGGGCTGCAAGCTCAACTTCGCCGAGACGGCGACCTTTCAGCGGCAGTTCGTCGACGAAGGATTCGGCGTGGTGGACTTCCGCGAGGAAAGCGATGTCGTGCTGATCAACACCTGCTCGGTGACGGAGAACGCGGACCGCGATGCCCGCAAAGCCGTGCGGCAGGCACTGCGTCGTTCGCCCGGGGCGTATGTCATCGTCGTCGGCTGCTATGCCCAGCTCCGTCCCGATGAAATCGCCGCGATCGACGGCGTGGATCTCGTGCTCGGGGCGGAGGAAAAATTCCACGTCTTCGCGCATGCGGATACCGCGTGGCGAAAGGACCAGGTGCGGATTGCCGTGGGAGATATCGACGCGGCGGACGGCTTCGGCGTGGCGTACTCCGCCGAACAGAGCGGCCGGACGCGTGCCTTTCTCAAGGTGCAGGACGGCTGCGACTATACGTGCTCGTACTGTACAATTCCGATGGCACGCGGGGGCAGCCGCAGCGAGAGCATCGAAAAGACGTGCGAACACGCCCGCGCCATCATCGCACAGGGTTTTCATGAAATCGTGCTGAGCGGTGTGAATGTCGGCGACTTCGGGGCGGGACGCGAGGATTCGCTCCACGACCTGCTCGTCGCCCTGCTCGCGCTCGAGGGCGATTTCCGCCTGCGCGTTTCATCGATAGAACCGAATCTGCTCAGCGACGACATCATCGCGCTCGCCGTCGCCGATTCAAAGCTCGTGCCGCATTTCCACATGCCGCTGCAGAGCGGCAGCGACGAGGTGCTGCGTCTGATGCGCCGTCGCTACAATACCGCCATGTACCGGGATCGCGTCGAGGCCGTACTGCGCGTCCTGCCCGAAGCCGCCATCGGCATCGACGTCATCGTGGGCATGCCCGGCGAGAGCGA
>JAVVFP010000220.1:0-5692 GCA_032250495.1 Bacteroidota bacterium
TCCCTATCCACAGCCTGTCCCTGTCATCGGCATACAGCGCACGCACGGGAAGGTTGTGCAGTTCGCGGTCCAGCACGGTTCGCACGTCATGGCGCGAGGAAATGCTTGCGAGTCCCGCCGTCGTTCCCGCCCAGAGCAGTCCGTACGCGTCCTCGGCAATCGTGAGAACGTCGTTCGCCGGCAGACCGTCGGCCCGCGTCAGGACTCGGGGTCGCTTCCCGTCCCAGTGCAGCAGTCCCCCGCCGGTGGCGATCCAGTAGCTGCGGTCGCGCGCCTGCAGCATGGCGCTGACGCGCGGTCCGGGCAGGGTCAGCTCCCGTGGCGGCGGCGCGAGGTCCTCGCCCGTCCACAGCGCCAGTCCGTTGTCCGTGCCGATCAGCAGGTCACCGTTCGGCAGTTCGAGCAGGGCGCGCACGACGTCCGCGGGCAGGCCGTCACGCGTGGTCAGATGCAGGACGGGACCGGCGAACAGGCGCACGAGTCCGCCCTCGCCGCCGATCCAGACACTTCTGTCGGAGGCTTCGAGCACGCAGTGCACGGTACCGAGCGCTGAGGGAAGCGACGCGCCGACCGAAAAGTTCGTCACGCGTGCGGGCACGTGCAGGTAAACGCCCCTGCTGGTGCCGCACCAGACATTCGCCTCGCGGTCCACCATCACGCAGCGCACATCCGTGGCCGGCAGTCCGTTGGAGGAATCGAAGCGCCAGCTCCGCGTCTCGTCCTTCAGCAGCAGTCCGCGATCCGTGGCGATCCACCTTCTCCGCAGGCAGTCCGTCGCCACGTCGCGCAGCACGTCTCGCGGCAGGTCGGCGGCCAGTGCCCCGTGACGCGGGGGACGGACGGGCACGCGCACGAGACTGCTGTCCCGCAGATGCATCTCCCACGCCCCCGCGGGTGTCTCGATGTACAGGATCCGCGGCGCGCGCAATTCGAGGCGCTGCACGGGTGCGGGGACGGGGCGCAGCAGGCCACTCAGCACGTGATCCACGCTGTCGTGCGCATTCTCGTTGAGCTGTACCGCGACCACTCCCGCATTGCCGCCGACGAAGAGGTGCCGGTGCTCGTCGACCGCCAGTGCAAATACGTCGCGGGACAGCGGATAATCCGGGGAACGAAGCATGAATGCGCCCTGTCCATCGAGGCGGCGCACGCCGCTGCGCGCGAGTCCGACCCATACGAAACCCCGGTGGTCCTGCACGATACCGGTGACGATGTCGCGCGGCACCCCGCGGTCGGGACCGTAGGCCGTGAACACGTATTCCTGGGCGGAAAGCGGCTGCAGTCCGATCATGCCGAGCAATATCACCACGACAGGCTTCATGAGAATAAATGTACGCAATGCCGCCGAGGAGGCATAGTGGAATTCAACGGCAGGGTTTCAGGAGAGGAAGGGAAAAAATGAGGGGCAGTGTGCGGAGGACGGAGGCGGGATTTCCCCGCGGCACTTTTTTCTCTATACTTGAAAAAGAACGGAAAGGAAAAACACATGTCCGCGAAACTGAATGATCTCTCCGATCTCGGCGCCCTGTTCGGCAGGACTGCGGAGGACGCCGGGGAGAAGGAAAAGAAGGAGACGCCGTCCGATCGCGCGAAATCCCTGGTCAAACTGCATGTGCAGCTGGAAAAGAAGGGGCGCAAGGGAAAGGGGGTGACCGTCATCATGGGGTTTTTCCACATGAAGCGGGATATGGAGGACTATGCGCGGGACCTGAAGGCGCGCTGCGGCGCGGGGGGAACAGTCAAGGGCGACACAATAGAAATACAGGGCGATCACCGCAAAACGGCGGCGGAGTATTTCCGGGCGAAGGGCTTTCGCGTTACGGGGGGGTGACGCGACTGATGGGGCCGCGGAGTATGCTGCTGGACGCGTCCATGGTATCGGAGACGGCCAGCACACCCACACTGTCGTTGAAGGCCAGGGCCTCGATCGATGGCGTCGCGTCATACGCCATGTGCACGTGGAACCAGCTCAGTCCGTCGCTCCACGCCGAGGCCATCGCGACGCCGCCCGCCATCATCTGTCCGTCCGGCGCGCGGGAGGCGGTCAGCAGCGACGCCCCGTTGCGCGGACGAAACTCCTGCTCGAAACGCTCGCCGTTCCAGCGGTACACCGCCGCGCCGATGCCGCGCAGACTGCCGTCCCGGTGCAGAAGCAGCGTCCGGAGCTCGCGGTTGACGGCGGAAAGCATCGCGCCGTTCGGCAGCGCCGTGGTATCGACGCTTCCCTCGGCATAGAACGGCTGCCAGACCCCGTTGTGATACTGCATGACCACGCGTCCCTCCTCGGGGAAGAGGCCGACCTTGACCAGCGCGTAGGTGTTCACCGCGTCCGCCGCCACCGCTTCCACCCAGAGCGTATCCCCGTAGGCCGAGACCAGTTTTTCCGGCAGCATCGTGTACTCCCAGCTGCCGTTCTCGTAATGCAGCACCACGTCGCTCTGCCCGTAAAACCACGCATCTTCTTCTCCCGCCAGGGAAACGCGCGTGGCTTCGAACGTGGACTCAGGGGACACTTCCATCCAGTTGTCGTCGAAACCGCGCAGGATGATGCTGTAGCCGAGGGGACCCTGCTGCCTGCGATGTCCGGTGATCCACAGCGCGCCGGAAGGCGAAACGGCCAGGCCACGAACGGACTGCAGCAGCGCCTGCGAGGCGGGATCCAGTGCGCTTTCCCAGGTGCCGCCGGCGGAGAGCTTCCAGAGATTTCCCTGCGTGAAACTGTTGTCGGTACGCAGTTCCGCGCCCGCGGCATAAAAATCCCCCTCGGCGGTGACGGCCATTTCAAAGATCAGCGGCCGTTCACCCGCCTGTCCGAGCATTGCGACGCTGTCGCGCACGAGATCGATGCGTGGATTCCCTGTCACGACGGTCGGAACCGGGTCCTGCGAACAGGCAGCCAGCATGGCGGTGAGAACAAGTATTGACGGGAAAGCAAATCCCTTGCGCATGGCGCTCCTCTGGCACGTGATACACTGTCCGGATCATAATAGAAGAAATGGCGGATTCGTACAAGGGAGGAAGCGCGAACCCCGGGAGAGGCCACGAAGCGCGTGGCATTTCCCGGGCTTCGTCGCGGAAATCAGGTAGTGAAAGTCAGACCGTCCGTCCCTGCATCCACCGTGATGCTGGCGCCGCGCTGATATTCGCCGCGGACGATGCCGGTGGAGATGCGGTTGACGATTTCGCGCAGCATCAGGCGCTTGAGCGGACGCGCACCGAAGACGGGGTCGTAGCCCTGGTCGGCCAGCCAGTCCTTGGCCGCACCGGTGATCGTCGCGTCCATTCCCTGGCGGACGAGGCTCGCGCGCACGAGGCGTTCGAACTGCACTTCCACGATGCGGTGCAGGTGTCCCTTCGAGAGCGGGTGGAACATGAGCACCTCGTCGATGCGGTTGACGAATTCCGGCCGCAGGGTTTTCTGCAGCAGCTGGAGGATGTCGCGCCGCGTCTCGTTGTAGACACGATCCAGGTTCTGCTCGTCGACGGCGCGGAAGCGCTCCATGATGAGGTCCGCCCCGAGATTCGAGGTCATGATGATGATGGTGTTCTTGAAATTCACCACATGGCCCTTGCTGTCGGTCAGATGGCCCTCGTCGAGCACCTGGAGGAGAATGTTGAATACCTCGGGATGCGCCTTCTCGATCTCGTCGAGCAGGACCACGCTGTAGGGTCGGCGGCGCACGGCCTCGGTCAGCTGTCCCCCTTCGTCGTAACCGACGTAGCCGGGAGGGGCACCCACGAGGCGGCTGACGTTGAACTGCTCCATGTACTCGGACATGTCGATGCGCACGACGGCCTGTTCGTCGTCGAAGAGGAATTCCGCGAGCGCGCGGGCCAGCTCGGTTTTACCGACGCCGGTGGGACCGAGGAAGACGAAGGAACCGATGGGACGACGTTCGTCGCTCATGCCGGCGCGCGAGCGCAGCACCGCTTCGGAAACGGCCTCGACGGCCTCGTCCTGTCCAACCACGCGAAGCTTGAGGCGCGCGGGCATCTGCAGGATTTTCTCCCGCTCGCTTTCGAGCATGCGGGAAACCGGGATTCCCGTCCAGCGTGAAACCACGTCGGCGATATCCTCCTCGGTCACTTCCTGCTTGAGCAGCGCACCGTCCTTCTGCATGGCGGCCAGGCGCCGGTTTCCCTCTTCGAGTGCCTTCTCCAGTTCGATGAGCTTGCCGTATTTGAGTTCGGCGGCGCGGTTGAAATCGCCTTCGCGCTCCGCCTTCTCCGCCTCGAAGCGCGTAACTTCCACGGCCTCCTTGGTGCCGCGGATGTCCGCAATGACTTCCTTCTCGTTCTGCCAGCGGCCGCGCATCGAGTCGTAGCGTTCCTTGAGATCGGCCAGTTCCTGCGTAATGATTTCACGCCGCGCGGCGGACGCTTCGTCCTTTTCCTTTTTCAGGGCGACGGACTCGATTTCCAGCTGCTTGATGCGGCGGTCGATTTCGTCCATTTCCTCGGGCATGGAGTCGATCTCCGTACGCAGGCGGGCGGCGGACTCATCGATCAGATCGATGGCCTTGTCCGGCAGGAAGCGCTCGGTGATGTAGCGATGCGAGAGCGTGGCCGCCGCGACGATGGCGCCGTCGGTGATGCGTACGCCGTGGTGCAACTCGTATTTCTCCTTCAGGCCGCGGAGTATGGAAATGGTGTCGGTCTCCGAGGGCTCGCCCACGTGCACGGGCTGGAAGCGGCGCTCGAGCGCCTTGTCCTTTTCGATGTACTTGCGGTACTCGTCCATGGTCGTGGCGCCGATCATGCGCAGCTCCCCGCGTGCGAGCATGGGCTTGAGCATGTTGCCGGCGTCCACCGCACCCTCGGCGGCACCCGCGCCGACGACGGTGTGCAGCTCGTCGACGAACAGAATGATGCGTCCCTCGGATTCCGCCACTTCCTTGAGCACGGCCTTGAGCCGCTCCTCGAACTCGCCGCGGAATTTCGCGCCCGCGATCAGTGCGCTGATGTCGAGCTGAAAGAGCGTCTTGTCCTTCAATCCTTCGGGCACGTCGCCGGAAGCGATGCGCTGCGCGATGCCCTCGACCAGCGCGGTTTTTCCCACGCCCGGGTCACCGACAAGCACCGGATTGTTCTTCGTCCGACGCGAGAGCACCTGCACCGAACGGCGGATTTCCTCGTCTCTTCCGATCACGGGATCGAGCCGTCCCCGGCGGGCGATTTCCGTCAGGTCCCGTCCGAAACGCTTGAGGGCCTGGTATTTTTCCTCGGGACTCTGGTCCGTCACGCGCTGCGAACCGCGGATGGACTGCAGCGCGGTGAGGATGTCCTTGCGCGTGACGCCCTGTGCGGAGAGCAGGGCACCGGCCTCCGACTCGCGGTCACCGGCCAGGGCCAGCAGCAGGTGCTCGGTGCTGATGTACTCGTCCTTGAACCCGCGCATCTCCTCCTCGGCCCGGCGGAAGAGCTTCTCCAGCGTCGCCGCGAGGTACACGCGCCCCGTCTCCCCACCGTAGACCTTGGGCTTTTCCTCCACCACGCGCAGCGTTTCCGCGTGCAGGACGTCGGCGTTCGCGCCGATGCGCGTGAGCACCGATACCGGCACGCCCTCGCGGTCCTCGAGCAGGGCGAGCAGCAGGTGCTCGGGCTCGAGTTGCTGATGCGCGTGTTTCGAAGCAATATTCTGTGCGGATGTGACGGCGTCCTGCGCCTTCACGGTAAACTGATCCAGTCTCAT
>JAVVFP010000221.1:0-5658 GCA_032250495.1 Bacteroidota bacterium
CTCGAAGCGGCCGAGCAGGGGAAGGATCTCGAGGAAACGGACTTCTACCTCTGTCCCGTCTGCGGCCATATCGAGTTCGGCAAGCCGACCGATGCCTGCCCCATTTGCGGACTGAAAGCGGAAAAATTCGTCCTCGTCTGATCCGCGCGCCGCGGGCACGTGAATTCCGAACATGCGCACGCGAAGAAGCAAATTTTCACCCAATTGCGTAAAGGGCCCCGCCATCGTGTCGGGGCCTTTTACTTGAGCATCACGGCCGAAAATTCTATCTTGCGATGCCCGCATTTCGTCCAGCATTCATTTCGACAGGGACCCCATGCCGTATTCCCGCAATCCCATTCAGCACAGTGCGGCTTTTCGTCGCAGGCGCGTGTTCAACTGGCTTCCACTCGGACTGACTTACGCGTTTCTGTACATGGCGCGCTACAACCTGACGGTGTCCAAGAACGCGCTCGGCCCTCTGATGTCCAAGGAAGCTTTCGGCATCATCTTCGCCGTCGGCACCATCACCTACGCCTTCTCCTTTCTCATCAACGGACCGCTCACCGACCGCATCGGGGGGAAACGGGCCATACTCATCGGGTCGGCGGGTTCCGCCGTGATGAACGGCGTGATGGGCATCCTCGTCCTCGGGATACTCGAGTGGGGATGGACCGTGAACCTCACGCTGGCCTTCTCCGTCACGTACGCGATGAATATGTATTTCCAGAGTTACGGCGCCGTCGCAATCGTGAAGGTCAACTCCTCGTGGTTCCATGTGCGTGAACGCGGCGTCTTCGGCGGGATATTCGGAATACTGATCTCTCTGGGACTATACTTCGCCTTCGACTGGAGCCAGGCCATCGTCAACTGGACGGAGGCCGTGAACCCGGAGCATCCGCAGTACTGGCTGGTGTTCTTCGTTCCGGCCGTCATCCTCGTGTTCTGGTTCGTCCTCGACTTCTTCGTGCTCCGCGATACACCCGGACAGGCGGGATACGAGGATTTCGATACGGGCGACGCTTCCTCGGGGGAAGAGAACAGTCCCTTCGTCCTCAAGGATATTCTCCGACGCATCTTCACCAATCCCGTCATTCTCACGGTGGGACTGATAGAACTCTGCACCGGGGTGCTGCGCAACGGCGTCATGCACTGGTTTCCCATCTACGCGAACGAGCAGATCGCGGCGGCCTCCGCCGTGGCGTCATGGGAATTCTGGCTCAACAACTGGGGCCTGATGCTGATGATCGCCGGGGCATCCGGTGGAATGCTCGCCGGCTGGATGTCCGATCACCTGTTCGGTTCGCGTCGCGCACCGGTCGCGGGCATTCTCTACACGGCACTGCTGCTCGCCGTCATCGGCATGCTGTTCGCGCTCGACGGCGATGCCCATCTTCTCGGCGTGCTGGTGTTCATCGTCTCCATCGCCGTTATCGGTACGCACGGCATGCTCAGCGGTACCGCGACCATGGATTTCGGGGGACGGAAAGCCGCGGCGACGGCGGTGGGCCTCATCGATGGACTCGTGTACCTCGGGACCGGCATACAGTCGATATCGCTCGGGTATATCACCAGCAGCAACTGGCATTACTGGCCCGTGTTCCTGATTCCCTTCGCGGTGGCGGGCATACTGCTGACACTGCGCATCTGGCATGCAATACCGACAAGGAAAAATGCCTGACTGCTGATGGATGACGCATCACACATCGTCCCCACGCGGAGCGCGGGGACGAGAACAGATTGCAGATTGCCACATCGTCCTCACGCTCTGCGTGGGGACGAGAAGATACTAATGGATTGCAGATTGCAGATGGCAAATTGCAGATTTCAAGGACCACTACAGAAAGGAGTGACCGCAAATGAAACCTGAACTCCCGGTGATCATATTAATCGGACGGCCGGCTGCAGGGAAGTCGGAAGTCATCGATTTCCTGAAGAAAACCCCGGTCGAAGAGCGTCTGCAGCGTTTTGGTATCGGGGAGTTCGAGGAGATCGACGATTTCCCGATGTTGTGGACGTGGTTTGAAGAGGACGCCATACTCGAAAAAATCATGAAGAAACCGCGCATGCATACGGATGCGGACGGCTATTTCCTGCACAGATACCAGTGGGACCTGCTGATCGAGCGCATCAGTCTCGAGTACCAGAAGAAGCTGCGCGATCCCGGTTACCACGATACACGCACTGCCATAATAGAATTTTCGCGCGGCAGTGAGCACGGGGGGTACCGTTCGGCGTTTGAGCACCTCAGCGACGCGGTTCTGGAGAAGGCGGTGATCGTGTTCATCGACGTACCCTGGGAGGAGTCGCTGCGTAAGAACCGCAAGCGCTTCAATCCCGAACGTCCCGACAGCATACTCGAACACGGACTGCCGGACGAGAAGCTCGAGAAAATGTACCGGCATATCGACTGGGAGGAAATCGCCGCGGAGTCCCCGACGCATATCACGATCAAGGGGCAACGCGTTCCTTACGTGGTCTTCGACAACATGCCGAGCAGGACCGATGATGCGGCGCTGCTGGGACCTGCGCTCGACGACGTTTTCCAACGCGCGCGGCAGCTGCGCGACCAGGGCAAACAGACGCTTTGAACGAAAAACGCCGCGGCATCGATGCCGCGGCGTTTTTCATAATCATCGAAGATGGTCAGGCGGTCACGGGCTGCAGCGCGAGCAGCCGCGCCTCGATCTGGGCCAGCATTTCCTGCATGCGGTGGCGCATCTGCTCGCTCTCCTCGCGAATCTCGGGAATCAGCGTCCGGTAATATCGCACGCCTTCCATGAGATTGTCATGGAAAGTATCGAAAAGCGATGCCTTGCGCGTGGAGAAGTTCTCCATCTGGTCCTTCAGCATGCCGTGCAGGTAGTCGACATAGAGCTGCAGTTCCTTGAGGAACATATGGGGGCGCTCCGGGTCGGACATGATGTTGAGGCGTCCGTAGATATGATCGACCATCTGTCGCAGGGACGCGACGCGGGAGAAATACGCCATGTTGGGACCAGGGCATACCGAGACGGCCTTGCTGAGCTTCGGCATCTCTATATCCTTGACCGCGAGCGCGGAAATGGTGAGTCCCTCACAGAGACAGGCCTTGTTCACCGCCGCGTCATAGGCTTCCTGGTACTCGTCCTCGTCCTCGAAACGCTCACGGAGATCCTTGATCTTCTTTTTCAGGTAGATGATCGAGGCCGTGCAGATCGGTTTTTCGGACAGCTCGGAGTTGAGCGAGAGGAATTTTTTCACGCAGGGACTGCCGGGTTTGCCGGCTGCGACCAATGCTTCCTTTTCGAGATCCTTCGTATTGTTGCGCACGTTGTTGAAGGGGACACCGAGCGGGGAGACCTCGCTCAGATACAGGTCGTCCACCCCGGCGCGGCTGAGCAGGTCCATCGTTTCCTCCTGCACGTTCATAACCTCGGGCACCAGCAACCAGGGTGTTCCCCAGCCGACGGATTCGAGGTTGTAATGACGCAGAAGGAAATCCTGCTCATTGCTCGTACCGACTCCGCCCTGCGCGGTCACGGCGATGTTCAGCTGTGGGGGCGTGCCCGGAATCTCGCGTTGCGCGAGGGCCTTGAGATACAGGTCGTGCTGCTCGGTGAACAGTTCATCGCGTCGTGCACGGAATTCTTCGAGAATCGGTCCCATCAGCAGTCCGTCGGTCGCGAAGGCGTGGCCTCCGCAATTGAGTCCCGATTCGATGCGGAACTCGGAGACCCACAGGCCGCGCTTGGCCAGGTACTTGCCCTGGATGAGAGCGGAACGGAAGTCGCTGACCTTGATGGTGATGCGTTTGCGCAGCTTCCCCTGTGCGTCGGGGAAGAAGTCCTCAAAGTTCGCAATGTAGCCGTACAGTCGCGGATTCATTCCCGCGGAAAACACCACCGAACTCTCCAGGTCACTCTGCGCGAAACCCCGGAGAGCTGCGTGCGCATCATTGTATTCCGCTGGAAGCGCAGTGTTGCCGGGGCCGTAATGCGCCCGGTCGAGTTTGGTCATGATATTGACGTCTATGGCGCCGGTGACCATGTTTTCCCGCAGCCATTGCTGCAATTCCCGTTTTCGCGTCTCGTCGGTGGACGTGAGCATCTCGCGGTAACGCTGCCGGAGCGGGGAGGAATCCGGAAGCAGCTCGAAGTAGCGCCGCAGTTCCGCATCCTGTTCAAAGGAGGCGGTGCGCAGGGCCTGGAAGCGTTCACGGACGAGGCGCTGCACCATGTTCAGGTAGGCGGTGATGCGTCGTGCGCGGCTGTCCTCCTCGTTCGCTGCGATGGGAGTGTAGGGGAGTCCGTCCAACTCCATGTAATGTCGGCGCAACTCCTCCATCAACGAGTCGTCGACCAGGGACATGACCGAGGAAATGCCGAGATGCGCGACCTTGATGGGCGCATCGACGCTGTAGCCGATGCCGAGTACGGGAATATGGAATCTGTGTTCCGGGACGATATTCATCTATTGTCCAATCGTGTAAAAATCAAAAACAGTCTGCTGCGGTCGTTCCATCGAGAGGGGAAGCACCGCACAGTAGATCAAGATACTGTACACGGAAGCGGCGAGCAAGGGGAATCGACCACAGCGTGGGCATTTCCACCTGTCCGTTTATGGGACGCGGAACCCCGGAGGCAGCGATGTCCCGGGGTTCCGCGGGTCTATGGGGCGGGGAAGGTCAGAATACCTGCAATCGTGCGCGGATGCCGGCATAGGCTTCGCGGCCCTTTACCGGTCCCCAGCTGAAGCCGGGTTCGAAATAGCGTTCGAAGGGACGCTGCGCATTGAGAATCGGATTGTCCTGCCTGAAGTCCAGGAGGTTTTCCACGCCCACGTAGAAATCGAAGGCTTCCCAGCTGCGCTGCAGGTGCAGGTGGAGCAGGGTGAAGGGATCACTTTCCGCGGCGAGCTGAAATTCCGTCGGGTACGTCCCTGTTTCAGGAAGGGTCTGCGCGCCGCGCCATTCAGCGGTGAGCGTTGCCTGCCACGTGTCTTCCGTGGTGGAGGCGTGCAGCACGGAGAGGACGCGGTGCCGGCTGACGAAGGGCAGCGGGCGCGCGCCGCTCCCTGTTTGTTCGTACACGTCGGAATACGTGTAGGAAGCGCGCAGGCTGAGAGGCGCGAAGTCCACCGTACCCTCGAGGAGAATATTGTCCGAGGCGCTGCCGCCGTCGAGGTTGCGGAACACGATGGTTTCGGGGTCGTCGTCATACTCGGCGACCACCTGTTCGGAAAAGTCCGTCCTGTACACGTCGAGCGAGAGCGTTCCGTTCAGCGGGCCCGCCGCGTAGAGATGGGTGAGGTTCACGCCGTAATTCAGTGCGCGTTCCCCGCGGAGATTTTCCTGAACGCGGATGTCACGCCAGCTTCCGAGCGCCGCGGGATGCTCGACGAAGGGACGCGCAGCGCGGTACGCCGTCCCTGCCGAAGCCCGCAGCGTGGTGTTTTCATCGAGCATGTAGCGCAGGAAGATGCGGGGAGTGAGTATGCTGCCCTCGTCCTGCCGGAAGTCTGCGCGCATGCCGGTGATCACGGTCAGCGCGTCAGCGAGGAAGTTGCTCTTGTTCTCCGCGAAGACGCCCGGAACATTTTCCCGGAAATCGTGCGCGCCCGCATAGGTTTTCCCGTGCGGGTTTTCCCCGAGATCCACATCCGCCTGCAGGTCGGTGTAGCGCCAGGAGACGCCGGTCT
>JAVVFP010000222.1:0-5640 GCA_032250495.1 Bacteroidota bacterium
TCAGCGACCTGGTCGCGCGCGTGGTGAGCATCCGCCGCGAGTGGCAGGACATCATCACCAATCCCTCACAGCAGACCTTCAAGCTCTTCGAAACCACCGATCCCCGCGTGCTCTGCTATCTCCGGCAGTCCCGCGACGGCACGCGCGCCATGGCCGTGGCCGTCAACACCGACTGCGCGCAGCCAGCACAGGCCGACGTCTGGCTCAACGCCGAATACGATATACTCACCGATGAAATCAGCGGCGCAGAGGTGCAGAAAAACGACCAGGATGCCTTCGCCCTCGACCTGCAACCCGGACAGGGCATGGTCTTCGAACTGCGCATGCCGAAGCTGGAATTCGAGGAATTCAAGCCCTGATTCACCCCGAAACCCCCGACGCGTGAAAATGACCAGGCAGTTCTAATAATGACCGACCAGTTCTGAAAATGACTGGCCGGTCATTTTGGCGTGTCCGGGTCGCTTTCGGTGTATTTCCTTCTTTTGGTGCTTCCGAACCCTGCTTTTCCCTGTCAGGTCTCCCTGTTTTCCCTGTCAGGTCTCGCTGTTTTCCCGGTGCTTGCCGGGGTTGCGCCTTCCCCTTCGCGGTAGAAGCGCGTCGTGGGATAGGCGAGGTCGATGCGGTCTTCCGTCGCGAAGGCGCGGAGGATTTCCTCCCACAGCACTTCGCGTCGTCCCCGTCGACGTCGGGGTTCGACCAGGTAGCGGAGGGTGAGATTGACGCCGCTGTCCTTGACCATGGTGTACACGGTCGGCGTGAGCGTGCTGTAGAAAATCATGAATTTTTTGCTGGCTTCGAGTATGCCGCGCTGCGCCTGTTCGGTCATGATCTCGGTATGTTTTTCGACGATGTGGAGGAGGATTTCCTTCGCCCGTTCCCAGTCGCTTTCGAAGGTGATGAGCACCGGGATCTCGTCCCAGATATACTGAAAGCCCCTGGTGAAGTTGATCTGCGGTGTATTGAAAATCAGGCCGTTGGGGATATGGATGACGCGTCCCGTACTCTGGTCGGCGTCCACCCAGTTGCCGATTTCCATGAGGGTGAACTGAAAGAGACGTATGTCGATGACGTCCCCTGCGTTGTCACCGATCTGCATGCGGTCGCCCACTTCGAAGGGGCGGCGCCAGAGAATGAACACCCAGCCGGCGACGTCGGCGAGCACGTCCTTGAGCGCGATGGCCACGCCGGCGGACACCAGTCCGAGAAAGGTGGCCAGCGAGGATATTCCCTCGAACCAGATGCGTCCGATGAGCAGCGTGGCGATGCCCACGGACACATATGTGCTGGTTTTCTGCCACTGGTAGCGCGTGCGTACTTCCGTGGTGCGTCGTCGCACGACGTGCATGACGCCGAAGCGCAGCAGCCAGAGTACGATGATGACGGCAAGGGACTGGAACAGTCTCACCTGCAGAACGGGCGGCAGTCCGATGTTCTCCTGCAGCCACGCGACGATGGAGTCGACAATTGATAACAACATTGCGGGCATGGGGGCGACCGGGGCTGTGAGGTTTCGCTTCGTGAGAGAAAGATACGGGATGCGCGGACGAAATGCAGGGAGCGAAGCGTATGAGAGGAATGAAAAAATGGAAAGAAGGGAAGATGAAAAAAAGCATCCCCGCCGGGGGCGGGGATGCAGTGGAAAGTACTGTGCGTACTTCTTATTCGGCGAGCATGCGGATGCTGTTTTCCGTGAAGTTGAACTGCACCGATTGCATGCGCGCGAAGAAATCGTTGCCGAGCAGCACGGGCACGCTCGTTTCGGGAAGGGTGCCGAAGACGGGGAGTTCGCCGATATGCAGCGGGACGTCCTCGAATTCCGCATCGCCGATGGTGATGGCGCCGGGTTCGGCATCGCGGACTTTGACGGACCTCCCGTCGAGCGTGGTGATCTCACGGGTGGAGCCCGGCAGCGCAGCGGCGCCGGTGGAGCGCACGGTTTTCAGGGGAATATACGATACGGGAGAGCCGGTGTCGAAGAGGAAGTCGGCCTTCTGCCCGTTGAGCGTGCCTGCGGCCATGACGAATCCCTGGACGAGATTCATCGGGCACTCGATGGCGTCTCTCACGTTGATGCGCGCGCGGCTCTTGAGCATCAGGCGCGGACTGTCCCCGAAGGTGAACAATGCGATTTCCGCACGGCGCAGCATGTCGGTGCCGAAAACGCCGGCGATGGGCTTACCCGCGATGGCGGGCATGTCGTCGAGTACGACGACGGAGGCGTCAGCGAATTCGAGTCCGCCGACCTTCATGCTGCCGAGCGTGGCCTTGCCGACGATTTCCGCTGAAAGTCCGAAGCCGCCGAGGGCGGAGTGAAAGCGGGGACGTGAGAGCGGGTCGGCACTGCTCTGCAGCTTCTGGATCTGCGCGTCGCCCGCGTAGGCCTTGCTCACGGCTGTCGTCGCCACGGCCAGGTCTACGGCGAACCATGCGGTGTTTCCAGCAGGCATGACGGTTTCTGCGAGCAGGTAGCCGTCTTCGCGTGTCAGTGTCATTTCACCGTAGACGCTCTGCGCGAAAGCCGTGCCGGCGAATACGAGTGCGATCATGGCGGTGAGTACAGCAGTACGTTTCATGTGTATGACTCCAATTGAACGATACAGGGGATGGCGGGGGGCAATTCCGCTTTTCGCCTTCTGTATACGAAAGACCGCGGCGAAAGATTCACCGCGGTCTGTCCGATGTTATTCCTGTTCTATTGAAATCGAGCCGAAGCTGCTCTTGATGACCAGGTGGTCCTTTCCCGAACCGATGACGCCGGTTTTTTTCTCTCCCATGGCGCCGGGTCCCTTTTTCCCCACATCCTGAAGTTCGTAATCCGAATCGATGGAACCGAAGGAGGAGGTCGCCTCGATGCGGCCGGCGAACTGCGTGTGCAGCGTGAGATCTATACTGCCGTAGGAGCTGGTAATCTCCCCGTTGCGCATGCCGCTGATGGACAGCGATCCCATCGAGGACGTCACTTCGAGCGTTCCTTTCACGTCGGATATCTCCACGTCGCCGTAGGAGCTGTGGATTTTTCCGCCCTCGATGTGCCGGGCGATGATCCCGCCCATTTTCGCCTCCAGTTCGAGCGAACCCTTGATCGCCGCCAGTGTGATGTCGCCGAAGGAATTCCGTGCACGCACGTTGGCGCACCTGGTGATTTCCACGCTGCCGAAACCGCAGTCCGCCATCACGCGTCCTGTGATGCCCATGACATTCACATTGCCGAACTTGCTTTCCAGGTTGAGACGGCTCCCCGTGGGAGCGGTGATGTTGACGTCAATCGTGATGCTGCGTTGCTCCCGGCTGTCCTCGTCCATTCCCTTAGGCAGGCCGGTACGCACGCTGACCTTCTTCCCGTCGCCCTTGATCTCGACGCGTGCCGACGCGGCAAGGCGTTTCGCTTCACTTTCCGAGGTCGCGGCCACGTGTACCGAGACGACGACATTGACAATGTTGGGACCGCCGGGAGTTACATCCAGGGTCACACGGTCGCCGGATCGCGCTTCGCCGACCGCGATGCCGTGCGCGTGTACGTTGACCGTTCCGAAGCGGCTGTCGATCACGATATCAGGAGTCGCCGTCGTTTTGAAGGATTTCTTTTCGACGCGGTCGTATTCCTGCGCCTGCAGGGGCAATGCAGCGCACAGCGCCAGGGTGAGAAAGGTGATGAGCGTTTTCATGATCGTGTCCCTCTACTGAGCTCGTGAAACCATTGCCTGCAGTGTTTGCTGGAGGTCTGTGTACGCAGCGAGCAGGTAATGCTGCACCTCCGGGTGTGCGCCGTTTTTCTTCAGCGCGGCTTTGCATTCGGTGATGGACTCCCGCAGCAGTGTGATTTTCTCTTTCTGCAGGGCGACGAACTGCGGGTCGAGTTCCGTTTCGCTTTCCTCGGCCAGCACCGAGAGCTTGCCGATGGCGCGTTCGTAGTAGAAAATCGCCTGTTCGAAGTCACTCTGCGCGTCGAGAAGGCGCTCATTCCTGTCCTGCATGGCCGCGGGCTGATCGTGCTGCCGGGCGTAGTCGCTGAGCAGGTACCAGCTCATGGCGGCACCCACGAGGATGACCGCCGCATACAGCATGAGATTGAGGGCCGGCATGCGGAAGGACTGTGCCAGGCGCGGAAGAAAGCCGCTTGCTGCCTGCTGCGTGACCGCACGCTGCTCTTCGCGCAACGCCTCTTCGATGCGCGGCCACAGCGAATCCGCCGGATCGCGTTCCGGCAGCCGCCGCACGGCGCGTTCGATGTCATCGGAACGATGCTGCTGTGTCATGCTTCCACCTCGATTTCATGAATGCCGCGCAGCGCCAGGCGCTCTTTCAGCCTCGTGCGTGCGCGATGATAGGATGACTTGGACGTGCCGGTGCTGATGCGCAGCACATCGGCGATTTCCCCGTGCGTCAGGCCCTTCTCCGCGTACAGAATGAAGACTGCCTTCTGCAGGTCGGGCAAGCCGGCGATTTCCTCCTCGAGAATGTCCCGCAGCAGTACGTCGCCGCCGGCATTGGAATTGTGCGGATGCGTTGCCTCGTCGCGGAAGTCCATGCTGCGTTCGGTACTGCGCTTCGGCCGCTTGCTGCTGATGCAGGCGTTCATGAGAATGCGGTACATCCAGGAGGAAAACCGCGCGTCGCGTCGGAAACTGCCGATGCCGCGGTACATGCTGACGAAGGCTTCCTGCAGCGTGTCCTCGGCATCTTCGCGGTTGCCGTGAAAGCGGTAGGCCAGTGAGTACAGCGGCCTTTTCCACTGCTCGTACAGTTCGCGGAAGGCGAAGATGTCGCCGTCGGTACAGCGGTCGAGCAGGGTGTCGTCGACATGGGCAGCTGGAATGGGCATGGCGCTCACTGTCAGGATCGGGGTGATATGGATGCTTCCTGCACGCACGGCTGTCTCCACGCGATAAGACGCGGTGAAGGCGGAAAGGGTTGCAGGCCTATGGTTTCAGAGGGAAAAATAAGAAAAAACATGACCGAATGTCCCTGAAACGGAACAATCACCGGAACACTGCGTCTAAAAACACTCACACGATCGTACAGCGTTACGCGAAGAAACATATACGGAGACCTGTCATGAAACGAGTATGGATTCTCATCCCGCTACTGCTTCTGCTCGCCGGCGGCGGCTATCTCGCCGCATCCAGCGCCACTGCCACGCAGGGTGGCGACGAGAAGGACAAAAGTCGTGGCGCCTGGCTGGGCGTGAAACTCACATCCATCGAGAAAATCGTCGACGGAAAGACGGAGGCGACTGTCGGTGCCCTGGTGGACGAGGTGATAGAGGACAGTCCTGCCGATTCCGCCGGCATCGAGGCGGGCGACGTCATCATCGCCTGCGGAAACGTGGAAATCACGGACGCCGACGACCTGGTCAGGGCCATGCGCGGCAGCACGCCCGGCGCGGTCACCAACATCACATTGCTGCGTGACGGCGAACAGCGGACCGTTGCCGTGCGGCTCGGTACGGCGAAACAACGCATGTACCACGTGCAGAAACGCATCTCGCTCCCAGGTGCCCTGCGTATGCCGCGTCCCCCGAAAATGCTCTGGAAGCAGCGGACCAACTACGGTTTTCATCTCGAAACACTCAATCCCCAGCTTGCCGAATACTTCGGCGCCCCGGAGGGGAAGGGCGTGCTGATCGAGAAAGTGCGCGAG
>JAVVFP010000223.1:0-5634 GCA_032250495.1 Bacteroidota bacterium
CTGATTCGGGGCGCATGGACGCGGAGGCCGGATGTGCACCTCTGTTCCGAAAATCCTATATTCTCATATCAGCTCCCCCAAACCAGCAACGAAAGGCCTCGAATCTTGATTGTCTGAGAGTCCCGTGAACACGGGCCTTTTGAACCGCAAGAATCGTGCGCCGTATTTCGGAAAACTCACTGAGGAGGTGGAATTCATGAGAACAGAATACAAGCTCTGGATCGCTTTTGCTCTGGTCATGGGCATTTCATTCGCTGTGCTGCTGTACTTCGGGTATGAGATCTACCAGCAGGTGCCGCCCATGCCGGAACGGGTGACGGTCACGGATGGCACGCTGCTGTTCAAGGGACAGGAGATAAAAGATGGACAGAATGTGTGGCAGAGCATGGGTGGACAGGAGGTCGGCACGGTGTGGGGCCACGGCGCCTACCTGGCCCCGGACTGGACAGCGGACTGGCTGCACCGTGAAGCGCAATTCATTCTCGATAAATGGGCGAACGCGGAGTTCGGTACGCCGTTCGCCGAGATCGGCAGCGAACAGAAAGCGGCACTGGAAAAACGACTGCAGAATACGCTGCGTCCAAACACCTACGATCCCGAGACCGGGACGCTCGTCATCTCCCCGCTGAGAAGGGAGGCGTTCGAACATCTCAGCGCGTATTATACGGCGCTGTTCTCCGACGATCCTTCACTCGCCACCCTGCGGTCGAATTATTCAATTCCGACAAACGCGGTCAAGGATCCCCGGCGCCTGCGGCAGATGACGTATTTCTTCTTCTGGGCCACATGGGCCTGCGTCACCGAACGTCCGGGAGAAAGCGTCACCTACACACACAACTGGCCGCCCGACGAACAGGTGGGCAACACGGCGACGGGTGACCTTTTGCTGTGGACCGGCTTCAGCGTGGTGATGCTGCTGGTCGGTATCGGTATCCTCGTGTTCTATCATGCGAAAACGCGGACGGAGGAAGCACCCTCCGCACCACGCGAAGATCCGCTGATGCAGCAGAACATCACTCCCTCCATGGCGGCGGTGAAAAAATATTTCTGGGTGGTGAACCTCCTGATCCTCCTCCAGGTGCTGATGGGCGTCGTCACCGCGCACTACGGCGTGGAGGGCGACGGCTTCTACGGCTTCCCGCTCTCGGAGTTCTTCCCGTATTCGGTCACGCGAACCTGGCACGTGCAACCCGCGATCTTCTGGATCGCCACCGCCTGGCTCGCCACGGGATTATATATTGGACCATCGCTGTCCGGTAAGGATCCGAAATTTCAAAAGGCGGGCGTGAATTTCCTTTTCTTCGCACTGCTCGTCATCGTCCTCGGCTCCATGGTCGGACAGTGGATGGGAATCATGCAGAAGCTCGATCTCGCGAGCAATTTCTGGTTCGGGCATCAGGGGTACGAGTATGTGGACCTCGGCAGATTCTGGCAGGCCTTCCTCTTCGTGGGACTGCTGATCTGGCTCACGCTGATGATCCGGCCCATCCTCCCCGTGATACGGCAGAGAACCGACGAGAAGCATCTGCTCATACTCTTCCTGCTCTCCTGCACAGCCATCGCGATGTTCTATGCAGCCGGTCTGATGTGGGGACAGCAGACGAACCTCGCCATAGCGGAGTACTGGCGGTGGTGGGTCGTGCACCTGTGGGTCGAAGGCTTTTTCGAAGTGTTCGCGACCGTGGTCGCCGCATTCCTCTTCCTCCGCATGGGATTGCTGCAGACGCGCACGGCAACTGCCAGCGTGCTTTTCGCCACCGTCATCTTCCTCTCCGGCGGCATCCTGGGCACCTTCCACCACCTGTACTTTACCGGCACGCCGAAGGCCGTCATGGCGCTGGGTGCCACGTTCAGTGCGCTGGAAGTCATTCCACTGGTGCTGATCGGCTTCGAGGCGTTCCATAACTACCGCCTGAGCAAGGCGACAGAGTGGTTGAAGGACTATAAATGGCCGATTTACTACCTGCTGTCCGTCTCCTTCTGGAATTTCCTCGGTGCGGGAATCTTCGGCTTCCTCATCAATCCCCCGATCGCCCTCTACTACATGCAGGGGCTCAACACCACGTCGGTGCATGGACACACGGCGCTGTTCGGTGTCTACGGCATGCTCGGCATCGGCTTGATGCTCTTCGTGTTTCGCAGTCTCTACCGGCAGGTACGGTGGAATGAGAAGTTGCTCAGTACCTCGTTCTGGGCCATCAACATAGGATTGCTGCTCATGGTCGTTCTCAGCCTGCTTCCCATCGGATTGCTGCAGACCGTCGCCAGTGTCAATCACGGGATGTGGTACGCACGTTCCGCCGAATTCATGCAACTCGAGCACATGAACATCCTCAGATGGCTGCGCGTGGTCGGAGACACGGTGTTCGCCGTCGGAACGATCACGCTGTGCTGGTTCGTGTTTGACCTGGCGAGGAGGAAGGAGTAAGATAAGTATGGTCGGAAACAGGCAGTTCCCTGCGTGCAAACGTCCGCAATGAAATCACCACCGCTCGTACGAGAGCGGGAACAGGATGCCGACGGTGAAGAGGAAGCGGGGATTGTTGTTTTGCGTGAGGAAGGCACCGTCGATGGGACGCGACAGGAACTGGCGCAACCCGAGCTCGGGGGTGATGAGCAGTATCTCGGCGGCGTTGATTTCGACGCCGACGGCGACCATCACTCCGCCGTACAGTTTTTCATAGGAATCGCTCCCGGCGGATGGAGGATCGCTGTCGCCTGCGAGAGCGATAACCGCAGGATCGGGATTGATGTCGAGAAAGCCCCCGAGGCTGAAATACGGGCGCAGCTCGCGTCCGTGAAACACGACCTTGGCCAGCAGCGGCAGCTCCATGATCCACTGCTCGCTTATCGAACTGCGGTAGTATCGCGACCCCCCGTCAGTCTGTACCCTCGCCGCCAGTCCCGCATTGTCGTTCAGCGTGGTCAGTGCCGGACGGAAGGCGAGCAGGACGTGATCCGAGAGCGGTACCTCCACCACGAGTCCCAGATGGGCCATGGACTCGATTTTCCGGTCGTGCTCCTTTCCCAAGAAATGATAGGTGATGCCCGTGAAACCGATACCCTCGTTTACGCCGAGACGCACCGCAGGCTGCGCCTGCAGCGTGACATGAAGAAGCATGGCAAGCACGAGTATGTGGATGCTGTGCATGAAGGTGCCGTGATGTTTCGAATGCGGTGATGGAAGCGTGTCCGCCCGAAGCGGCCACCGTGACATGGAATCCAGAGCAACATGGGGAAACAAGGCCAGAAATTCAAATGCTGCACGCAGCCGCTGTTTCCGGCACGGATACGGGAAAAAAATGTATCCCGAATAAAAAAAATCCCCGCCGGAGCGGGGATTTATTTATGCGATGTGGCGCCCGTTAACTGGGCGGTGCCGGGTCACGAAGGGAATTGCTTATCCCGCGCCCATCCGTTAGTTTGTCCCTGTCCACCGGTGTCCGTCACCGTGACCCGGCGGCAGACAAATGATCATTCCCGCCTGACCATCCAGGAGTTTTTATGTATCGCTTCTATCGCTTGGACACAGACGAAAACGACAAGGACTTTCTCACTGAGATCGAGACCTGCGCCATCCAGGGTGATCGCGTTCCGGCCATCGCGAAACGTTTCCCCAACAAGCTGTTTTATCTCGGGATCAGCGACGATAATCGCATCGTCGTGACCAATGAATTCTCTCGACGCGTACCGAAGCACCTGTACGAGGAAGTGGAGAATTTCCTGAATTCCGCCGAGGACAAACGCGCACTTCCCACGTATGCGTACGGGCATATCCTCCTCAACAACGTCGACCGCGTGCCGCACCTGAAGCTGGTCTACATCGCGGAAAGCGAAGAAGAGGTCTGGGCGTTCATCAACAGCTGATTCGGAATATCCTGCGATCGCAGGCGAAGCCGGGGCGCGTATTATCATACGCGCCTTTTTTTGTGCGCCACGTCTGCCGGACGACTTCTCCGCAGCGCTTTCCAGAACATGAGCGGGGCGATGAACAGCGTGTACTGCAGGGTGGAGTCGTTGACGAGTTCGTGACCGAGGAGCATACGAGGGACGAGCATCATCAGAACATACAGCAAGGGTCCGGCCATGATGCCGAGCAGCACCCAGTATGCGTTTTTCCGCTGTACGGGATCCGGTATGGTCAGGGCGGAGTGTTCGAAATTTGCGATGGTGCAGAGCAGTCCGACAATGAGGAAGACATCGTTGTATGTGCCGTGAATCTCCATGTACGGCGTGTCCCGTCCCGGGACGCCCGCGAAGTGCATTGCCGCGAGATGGAAGGCCGAGAGAGCGACTCCGGCAGCAGACACGAGGTACCAGGGAAACATGATGAGGCGTTTCGGAAGGTCCTTCTCGACGGGGTAGATGAAGCTGAAATGGAAGAACAGCGCGGGCAGCAGCCAGATCGCCACATCGAAGCAGAGTCGCAGCGCCAGGTCCATCGCGGTGCCACCGGTCGTCAGTGAACCCGGGTCGAGCAGTATCATCACGGCGGTACCGACGGCGAGCGCATGCAGTATGCCCGCGTAGCCGGCGCGGTGGTGCCGGAGCAGCACATAAATGCCGAAAAGCAGGAAGGTGAAGCCGACGATCTGATTGGTGACGGTATCGAACGTGCCGAAGCGCGCCCGCAGTGCGGGGATGTTGGACACCGCGAGGACGATCACCAGCAGATCGAAGGCGAGGGCGGTCGCGAGAACCGTGGTACGCATGTGTCGTGTCGTCATGATGTGTATCCTCGCCGTAGTGCTCAGTGTATCAGATCGATATCGTCCGTGGTACGGGATATGGTGCAGGGCAGCTGTCCGACCGCATCCCCGTCGTGTTCGACGTCCGAGGGCATGCGCTGCCGGGGTAACTCCAGCGCGGCGCAGTCGCGCACGAACAGCGTGTCGCTGTCAGGGAAGGACTTCCCGCTGTAGAGCTTGCGCAGAAGGCCGGGGAGCGTGCGCAGGCGCACGTCGCGCAGCACCATGACGTAGAATCGTCCGGCCGCCGACATCGCGCTGTTGTCGATGCGAATGCCCGATGCGATGAAGGGCGTAAGGCCGATCGAAATGTTGTAGACGCGATCCCAGGACACCTCCGCGCCATCCAGGCGCAGCGTGTAATCCACGGGTGTGTAGCTGCGCAGCACAGCGAGCAGGGAAACGAAGGTGCCCATGGTGTCGCCGAGCCGTCGCCGTATGCCCGCGTTCGCGCGGACGGCGAGAGCTGCACCGAGGCCGATGTTCGCGCAGCATACGAAGCAGCTGCTCCGCGGCACTTCTCCGTTCACCTCCCCGAAGCGCACGCGGCCGACAGGGACGGAGCGGACGCGGGCACGGACTAGTGCGTCGACCGCGCCGTCCACGTCCCGTGGCACGCCATAACTCCGGCAGAAGTCCGGGCTGGTGCCCGTGTGCACGACACCGAACAGCGCGCGCGAATTCCGCCTGCCCTCCGCGTCGAAGAAACCGTTGAGCACCTTGTTTATCGTACCGTCTCCGCCGACGGCCACCACCGCGTCGTACCCGGCGCGATTGGCGTCGCGCGACAGCGTCCGCGCCTCATCGAAATGCCGGACTTCCCGCGCCTCGACCGTACAGCCGCTGCGGACCAGGCGATGCAGGCAGTGCTCGGCCGACGCACGGG
>JAVVFP010000224.1:0-5612 GCA_032250495.1 Bacteroidota bacterium
TCCCCGCGACTTTGATCGTATCGTCGGAGCGACCGAGAATGTACCAGAGTCCGTCTTCGTCGATGGCGGCGAAATCCCCGTGCACCCAGATACCCTCCCATCGTGACCAGTAGGTCTGCAGGTAGCGATCGCGGTCCCGCCAGAAGCCGCGCGTCATGCCGATCCAGGGAGCGGTGATCACCAGTTCCCCGACGGCGTTGCGCAGGGGACGCCCGTCCTCGTCGTAGACGTCGGCGGCGATGCCCGGACAGGCGGCGGAGAAGGAGGCGGGTTTGAGCGGCAGCACGGGATTTCCCATGACGATACCGCCGCTGATTTCCGTTCCGCCGGAATAATTGATGATCGGGCGCCGGGCTTCCCCCACGTCACGGAACAGCCACATCCAGGGATCGGGATTCCAGGGTTCGCTCGTGGAAGCGAAGGTGCGCAGGGCGCCGATGTCGTGTGCGCGCACCGGTTCCAGGCCGTATTTCATTAGCGCACGGATCAGTGTCGGAGAAATGCCGAGGATGTTGATGTCGTGCCGCTCCACCTGCTGCCATACGCGGTTGACGCCCGGGTAATCGGGTGCCCCGTCGGAAATGAAAAAATGCGCTCCCAGCAGGGTCGCCCCGAACACGAGCCACGGCCCCATCATCCACCCCATGTCCGTCATCCAGTAAATGCAGTCCCCCGGATGCACATCGGTGCCGAAAGCCATGTCCTGCGCCGCCTTGATGGGAAAGCCACAATGGGTGTGCACTGCGCCCTTGGGACGTCCGGTGGTACCGGAGGTGTAAATGATCATGAGCAGGTCCTCCGCACCGGTCTCCTCGGTGGAAGCGACATCCGCCTGTCCCGGAATCACGTCATGCCACCACGCGTCTCGATCGGCGCGCATCGGCACGTCGTGACCGGTGCGGCGCAGCACGATCATCTGGCGCAGCGTCGGTACCTCCTCCGCGGCAGCGTCCGCCACGCGTTTAAGATCGACCACGTCGCCACGGCGGAAAAACCCATCCGCGGTAAACAGGGCCGCGGCATCCGCGTCGCGCAGGCGCGATGCGACGGCCTGAGCCCCGTAGCCGGAAAACAGGGGGAGGATAACGGCGCCGATTTTCGCGATTGCCAGCAGGGCGACCACGATTTCCGGCGTCATCGGCATGAACAGCCCTATGGCGTCCCCTTTCCCGAGGCCGCGCTGGCGCAGGGCATTGGCGCAGCGGTTGACTTCCGTGGCCAGCGCGGCATAGCTCAACGTCCTGCTGTCCCCCTCCTCCCCCTCCCAGGTCAACGCGGAGCGCTCGCGCTGCGCGGCGTCGGCCGCCCACTTGTCCACGCAGTTGTTGACAATGTTCATCTTTCCGTCGACGCACCAGCGCGGAAAGGCGATGCCGTCACTCGTGTCCAGAACCTGCGTGTACGGGGTATCGAAGCGGATGTCGAGGAAACGGAGAATGGCGTCGGTGAACCATGCCACATCCTCGGTCGAGCGCCGCATCAGTTCTGCGTAGGACGCGATTCCATGGGCCTGCATGAAGGCGTACAGGTTGCTGCGTTCTATCTCGTCCTGCGTGGGACGCCAGACGATGTCTCCTCCGAAATCAAATGTGCTCTGCATCGCTTTCCGTCGTTGGTGGAACTGCACTCTTCCCGCCTCCCGGGACAGGTGATGCGCGCAGGCATTCCCCCCGGGTGTCGGCAGCACGCGGATGCCGCGGTCAGTACATGTGCGGGTCGTATGCGTACAAAGTAGTGCGCGGGAAGGAAAAGGACAAAACGGCGGCGCGGGATGCGCGGGGGAAGCGGCTGCCTCAGCGGATCGCCGCGGGAAAATCCTTCAGCAGATCCCTGATGCGGGGACCAAGCGTCTCCACGTCTGCAATACGACCATCGGAGGAGTAAAATACCGGCAGCAGCCCCCGCCAGATCAGTTCGGTGCGCTCCGCGTCGATCACGTCGAGTACCAGCGTGCCGTCATCGTAGCGGCTGATCGCGGCCATCGGACCGTATGCCCCCCACCAGGGTTTGTACCAGTTGTACGTCATCCAGTTCTCGGGTTTTTGCGGGACATCGAAGCCACTGTGCATGTGAATAACCAGGTCCGTCGGAGAAAACTGCTGCCAGTCGTAGCCTTTTTCCTTCAGATGCAGGTTGACTGCGTCGCGCACCGTCCGGTACTGCGCTTCATCCCGTGTCGCGGGATCGCCCGGGACAAAGGGGCCGTCGAACCAGCGGTAGGTTTTGTAGATGCGGAAATCCGTCCCGTGGTCGAAATCGATCCGCGGGGTGGTGTCGACGGGTGCGGATGCGCAACCGGCGACGAGCAGCAATCCGAGTGCAAAGCCATGGACGCGTTTCATCGTGCAACTCCTGAGCATGAGACAGATACCACGCCGCCGCGTCGAGTTGACGCGGCGGTGTACGACCTTCGGTGTACGCCTACAAATGTATGGATGCGATAAAATGCGGCGCAAGTCCGCGCCGCGCCGTCCCTACGGCGCATCCTCCCCGGCAGGGGAGATGAGCGTGTCCGCCGGCACATAGGGTTTTTCGACCGGAACGGGCACCGCATGCTCCGCCTGTCCACTCCAGACCAGGTACAGTCCCGCCGCGAGCAGCAGGTTGAAGAGCAGGACGATGATGATCAGCGTCCGCGTACCCTGGGCCTGCTTCTGCTGCTCGTCGAGTGCCTTGGCCACCCCGTCGTTCATCCCGCGTATGGCCTTGTCGGTGAAGGCCTCGAGGCGTCCGAGCTTGTTGACGACCTCCTCACTGAAGGCAGCCATGGCATTCTCGCTGGATTTTTCGAGCGCATCGAGCCGGGACATCGCGGAATTCAGATTGTAATGCAGGGAACGGATATCGCTCTCGATGCTCTGCAGGCGTGTCGGGAAATCTATGGCATCGATGGTGCGGACGAGTTTCCCCGAAGCGGCGATGAGCGCGTCGGCGGAGACCGTGACCTTTTCGAACTCCGTGCTCTGCTGATCATGCGTTTTCTTGATGGCGGCAAAAATCCTCTTCGACTGCGTCCCCGTCTCCTCGATGCTTTTCTCTGCATGCTGACGGATTTCCTGCAGGCTGGTTTTGGAAAGTGTTCCCACTTCCTCGACATGATGGCGCGCACGGACATCCAGCTGTTCGACGGCCGACGCGGTCTGTTTGCCGATTTCGGCGATACGTTGTGCCGCCGCCGAGGAGTTTTCCTTCAGCAGCGACGCGGCGGCGCCCTGCGTCTCGGACACCTGTCGCTCGATGCGTTGCAGCAGTGCGGCGACCTCTTCCTCCAGTGTCGCGCCCGTGGCCTGCAGCTGCGCACCGATCTGCTCGGCCGCGACACGCAGCGTCTCTTCACTCCTTCTTTCCGTGCCGAGGACAACGGACGCGGCCTTCTCCGTCAGCTCCTCGAGCCGGCTTCCGGCGGATTCGACGATGCCGCCCGCATCACGCGCAATCCTGTCGAGCTGTCCCCCCGAGGCTTCCCGCGCCTCTTCGAGGGACTGCATGAAATGCGCACTGTACTCTTCGAGGTATTTCTTCGCACGCGCGGCGGATTCGAGGATGTGCCGTCGGGCATTGCCACTGATCTCGTCGAAACGCTGCTGACTGCCGTCGCCGATCTGCGCGACCGCCTCTTTCTGCACGTCCAGCAGGGCGTCGAGATGCTCACTGTACTTTTTCTGGATGAGACCGACGGCCGCGACGACTTTCTGTGCGACTGCCCTGGCCTGGTCGATGTGATCGACTGCGGAGCGCAGCCTTTCAAGCTCTTTTTCGAGTGCCTGCAGCGAGGCGTGCGTTTCGGGATTCATATGCGTTCAGAAATGTGGAATTAAATGTTCTCAGCCATGTCAGGTGTGTCGTTATCATCGGGTCCGCCTCCGCCGGCAGTACCCGCTGTGCGGGAACGCGTCGCGGCGAGGCGGAAGCCGGCGCGAGGGTGTTTTCAATCTCCGTGAGCAGGCTGTCAATGTCCTCGTCCGTGCGGCTGCGCTTCACCGGCTTACGTTCGCTACCGCGCGAGGACGCCGCGCTCGCGCTTTCGTCGGCCGGCTTCGCTTCTGAGGGCGACCGTTGTCCCGCCCTCGCATCGATCTCCTCCTCCATCTTCCGCAGGATTTCCTCCTCGGAATCTTCGGAACGGAGCGGGGCTCCTGCCGCCTTACGGGCAGCGGTGTCGTGGGTTGCCGCCGCACGGACAGCGGTGTCGTGGGTTGCCGCCGCGCGGGCAGCGGTGTCGTGGGCTGCCGCCTGCCGGGGAGCAGTGTCGCGGACCGGCGGCGGGGATGTCTCAGGAGTGGTGGACGAGGACGGCCTCAGCACTTCCGTTTCGTCACGAACTGGGGACGGTGTCCGGGCGCGCGGACCGCGTGCGGCGGAGATATCGGGAAGCGCGTTCTCCGGCGGTGAAGGCGCGCCTTTCGGAGAATGCTGCACGGCCACTGTGTCCCGCGGAATCCGATCCGCCGCAGCTTCCAGCGCCTCCCGGAGGCTCTGTGTCAGTTCCTGGGAAAAATACCGGCGGAAAATCTGCATCCACGGAGCGATGGCCTCGCGGTATTGCTCGGCATCGTACTGCTGCGCGCCGGCGCAGAGAGCAACGTAGTCGATGAAGCGGACCTGCATGCTGCGCACTTCCCTGGCCTCGGGGGCGCACAGCATCTGTGCAAAGGCATTGAGCGCACCCAGGGCGGGTTCGTCCCCGTGCACGCGGAGAAGTTCCTCCGTCGACGCGACGAGGTGATGGGCGTTGCCGAGAACACTGCCGCTCTCATCCTCCTCGAGGAGCGTCATGAAACGCCTGCAGAATGCGAAGCGGTCAAAAGGCACTGCCTTCATCGCGTCGGGCAGCCCGGTGCTGCGTGCGTATTTCGCTCGCAGCGTCAGGTCGACGAAGCGGCGGAAGGCCTCGGGACCGTCCGCACTTCCTGTACGGCAGGCCGTGTCCATTTCGCGGACCCGCAGCGCGAGCTGGTGGTGGATGTTCCGCGCGTTGAAATCGACGAGGAAGTACAGGCAGTGTTCCAGCACGGTTTCGCCGGGACAGGATGAAAGCGTGTCGATTTCGCGCCGGACCTGTTCCTCCGGGAGATACACGCGCATGTAGTTTTCAAGGGCTTCCCGGTACTCGCTTTCCGAGCGCACGGTCATGGTCAGTGAAAATTTCCGTGCTCCCTGATGCACCGTGCATGCACCGACGGCGCCGAGCGTCGCCAGCCTGTGAATGATGCGCTCGGTGTCCGTCCTCGTGCGCAGCCTGTTGAACTGCTGCTGAATGCGTTCGCGTAATTCCTCCGGCAATCCGGCAAGGGCACCCGGGCTGCCGCTGCGCTCCTCGAGCAGACCGCAGAAATCATCCCACGTCGGCGCGGATATTTCCGAGAGCAGCTTGCGCTGAATCTGCACTTCCGCTTCATGCCAGAGCAGATGGTGGATGCGGTTGAGCAGCGGCTCGCGGTCATTTTCGAAACCGAGACGAAGCGTGAACGTCGCTCCGCTGTCGAAGTCCTGCATCTGCCTGATGATGCCGTCGTCGACATCCGAAGGAAAAGTGGCGGCGACCCAGGAAGAAAGACTGGGACCGGACCCGGCCTCCTCGAGGCTGTTGCGGCAGGCGAATTCGAGCAGTT
>JAVVFP010000225.1:0-5584 GCA_032250495.1 Bacteroidota bacterium
CCATGCGATCGGGCAAGCATATCGCCCTGGCGAACAAGGAAACGCTCGTGGTCGCAGGCGAAATAATCACGCGCCTGCAGAAAGATCATGACGTGCACATCCTCCCCATCGACAGCGAGCACAGCGCCATCCTGCAGTGCATCGTGGGCGAACCGGGACACAGCGTCGCGCGCATCGTGCTCACCGCCAGTGGCGGACCGTTTCGCGGCTGGACGACGGAGCAGGTCGCGAACGTGACGCCTGCCGCCGCGCTGCGCCACCCGAACTGGAGCATGGGCAGCAAGATCACCATCGATTCCGCCACCATGATGAACAAGGGACTCGAGGTCATCGAGGCGCACTGGCTCTTCAACGTCGACGCCGGGAATATCGATGTCGTCGTCCACCCCCAGAGCATCATCCACTCCATGGTGGAATTCAGCGACGGATCCGTCAAGGCGCAGCTCGGCGTACCCGACATGAAGATCCCGATACACTACGCGCTCACCTGGCCCGACCGCATCGCCGCGGACTACGACCGCCTCGACCTGGCCAGGATCGGCACGCTGACCTTCGAAGAACCGGACATGGACACCTTTCCCTGCCTGCGACTGGCCTACCAGGCCCTCGAGGAGGGCGGCACGGCCCCGGCCTGCCTGAACGCGGCGAATGAAGTCGCCGTCGCGGCCTTCCTCCGCGGCGCACTGTCCTTCCCGGGCATCGCACAGCTGATCGACGACAGCCTGCAGCACGTCGCCACGCGTCCTGCAGATGACATCGACACCGTCGTCGATGTCGACCGCCAGACGCGGGCCTACGCGCAGACCGCACTCGCGGCACATACCGTATCCCTGACCTAAACGACCGATATACAGAGAGAACATGGACGCACTCGGAAGCATATTCAGCCAGATATTCTATTTCGTCATCATCATCGGCGTGCTCGTGCTCATACACGAACTCGGGCATTTCCTCGCAGCGAAGGCCTTCGGTATGCGCGTCGAGCGATTTTCCATCGGCTTCCCGCCGCGTGCCTTCGGCAAGCAGATCGGGGAAACCGATTACTGCATCTCCTGGCTGCCGATCGGCGGCTACGTCAAGATTGCGGGCATGATAGACGAGAGCATGGACACCGAACACCTGGAGAAGGAGCCGGAACCATGGGAGTTCCGCGCCAAGCCGGTCTGGCAGCGCATCATCGTCATCACCGCGGGCGTCATCATGAACGTCCTGCTCGCCATCGCGATTTTCTGGGGACTGAACCTCGCACAGGGCGTGCAGCACCACAGGGTCACCACCATCGGCCACGTACAGGAAGGCAGCATCGCCGCGGAATACGGACTCGCCGCGGAAGATCGCATCCTGCGCATCAACGGCGAGGAGGTCGAAACCTGGGAAGCGATCCGTGAGGGCGTCGTCTATTCGCAGCTCTCGGGCGATCTCACCATCACCGTGCAGCGGGACGCTGCCACGCAGGATATTTTCATACCGAAGCGGGAGCTCGAGGGACTGGGCAGCGGCGATTTCGGCATCAGCGCCGAGGGTGCGGAGACCTTCATCGGCGGCGTCGAACCCGGGCTCCCCGCCTCGCGCGTGGGACTGCAGCAGGGGGACATTTTCGTCTCCATCAACGACGTGCCCATTCACACTCCCACCGACGTGGTTCGCATGGTCAGCGGAAGTCCGCAGGATCCCATTCGTGTGGTCTGGCTGCGCGACGGCAAACGCATGCAGTCCGAGGTGACGCCGACGGAGAACGGGAAAATCGGTATCATGCCCATCCCCCGCATTCCCGGCGACGTGGAGACAGTGCGCTACGGCGTCTTCGAGGCGCTGGCCGTCGGCGTGAAGGGACTGGTGCGCGTGACCGACATCTTCCTCACGAATATCTGGCATATCATCATCGGTGAAGCGAGCTTCAAGCAGAGCATCGGGGGACCGGTGAAGATCGCGGAAATGGCGGCACAGTCCGCCGAGGCCGGCATCTACAGCTTCCTCAGCCTTATGGCGCTGCTCAGCATCAGCCTGGCCATTATCAATATCTTCCCCATTCCCGCCCTCGACGGCGGACATCTCGTGTTCCTGATTTTCGAGGGACTGTTCCGCCGCGAAGTCCCCAACAAGATCAAAATCGCCCTGCAGCAGGCAGGCATGGTCCTCCTGCTCGCACTGATGGTTTTCGTGATCTACAACGATATCTTCTGAGGCTGCCCACGGGACAGCGCTGCCCGCGCGACCGCGCCGGCATCAAAACGAAATGACCGCCCCCGGGCGGTCATTTCGTTTTTACGCGCAGGCCGTGAAGCTCATTTTTCACCGTAATTCTTCAGGTAATGCGACAGCGCCATGAAGCCACCTATGATCTGCTCGTTGCGCACCCGGACCCCGTCGGGCACGTTCAGTTCCTGCGGTGTGAAATTCCATATCGCGATCACGCCGGCTTTCACGGCAATATCGGTCAGTTCCTGCGCGGCCGTTTTCGGAACCGTGAGGATGATCAACTTGATCCTGTGCTTCTGTATCATCGACGCGAGGCGGAAAATCGATACCACCTCGTGCGAACCGATCATGCTGCCTATGCGGTCGGGATCATTGTCCAGCACGCCGACGATTTTCAGTCCGTACTGTTCGAAACCGGCGTAGGTCGCGAGCGCGGTGCCGAGATGTCCCGCTCCCACCACGAGCGCCTCGGTGATATCCTGCAGTCCGAGAAATTCCTCGATACGCAGCCGCAGCAGGGAAATGCTGTACCCCTGGTTCTGCTTGCCGCGTATCTGCAGATCCGCCATATCCTTGCGCACGAGCGTCTCGTTGATCTCGAGAATTTCCGAGAGTTCACGCGAGGAAATGTACTCCCTGCCGACCCCTTCGTAGGCACTGAGTATCTGGTGGTATCGCGGCAGGCGACGAAAGGCGGCTTTGGATATTCTGTCCATACCGGTATTCCTGTATTTCAATGGGGGAAAGGGACGGGATGCCGTACATACTGGATGCTGCTGATCCTTTGATGATCCGCCGATCCGACATCCCTGAGCGAAAGCATATGCAAACTATTTCACGAAAAAATAGTCCGCAGATGGATGGAATACAAGTTTGCGCCTCTCGACCCGGGAGACCGCCATTCGGCGGCATCAACGCGGAAGGACCGGACCGAACGATGGCCGCAGTTCGAGGCGCGCCGGATCGGGTGAGAGCGGGACGCCGGGCACGGTGAGTTCGCCGTCGCGCACGGCCCGCACCGTCGCCTGGAACACCACGCGTCCAGCCCGGGTGAGCTCCGCGTCGTACCATGTCCCGCCCTCGACGCGGAAGCGTTGCAGGCGGCGGGGCGTGACATCCACGACGATCTCCATGGGGAAGGACGACAGGCTGTCACGTTGTTCGAGCGGCCTGCGGCGCAGTCCGACGGACCAGCTTCCGGGCAGGTCCACCACGGGTTCGAACCAGGCGGCGCGCGCGTTGCGACTGCCCGAGCGACGCTGCACCGGATCCCCCTCGCTGTCCCCGCTGAAAGCGGGCCAGCTGCGATCCGCACGGTAGCGCGAGAGATCGATGATATTCTCCATCGGGGTCCACAGGAAACGGTCGCCCGTGTCGTGACCGCGTTCGTCCCAGAAAAACGTGATGCCGGCATGACGCCGGTCGGCGGAACGCATCGCCGGCCATGTCTGCCGGAAGCCCACGATGGAATCCTGCGCACCGCTGATCACACGCAGATGGGGGAGGTCCCGCAGGTCGTCGCGTTGCAGGCGGAGCGCGAAATCGAGTCGATCGTACAGCGGCGAACCGTCGTCGAGCCGGGGACGCCGTTCGACACTGCCCCACAGCGCGTCGAAATGCTGGAAGGCATTGCCGCTTCGCGGAGCGTCGGCCAGGTCGCGGACACGGAAATCGAGACGGGGTATCAGGGCGAGTGCCGCGGCGACCGGCATGTCGCGATTGAAAATGGAAAACGCCGCGCCCGACCCGCCCATGGATGTCCCGCTGACGATCACACGCGTCGGATCGACCGGGAGCTTGCGCAGCGCCCACTCCATCGTCCATGCCACCCGCCGTGCCGTATAGGGTCGCACCCGCGTAATGGCCGCGGGACGCAAGCGGGAATCGTCGATCACCAGCGTGCTGTCGTAGCCGAACCAGAAGGTGTTTTTCACCGCACCGGGCAGGGCGTCGTCGAGCGACAGCACGTATTCCTGCGGATTGCCGGAGTCCAGCGTCTGGTAGAGGAAGCTGCCCGTGCGTCCATGCAGCCGAACGAGCAGCGGATGGCTGCGCGCCCCGCCGTTTTTCCGCAGTGCGAAAAGGAAGGGCTGCATGTGCCGGTTGCTCATGGCCGGCATCCCGGGCAGGGCGCGACTGCTGCCCCAGTGCACGAAGATGTCCACACCGCCCCCCGCGATCTGGAAGCGTCCCTGGTGCGCGGGGGAGGGGATCGCGAGATACTCGAGCACCCCGTTCGTGACCGTATTGCGTCCCTCGCGCAGCAGGCGTATTTCCCCTTTCGTCCCGGTGACGGTGACGGCGTAATACCAGGTGCCGTAGACGCCACCGGTGACGACGAAGTATTCGTCGGTGAAATCCAGCGCGCCACCCGGACCGGGGAGGCGGTAGTACACGGGAATGCCCAGGGTGGCGGAGAGACGACGGTTGTAGGACTGTCCGGGGGCGACGATGAAGCGCTCTTCGGCCTGCTGTAACGCGAGCGCGGTGCGCAGGGGACGCCGGGAACGGTACACGGTGTAATGCTGCACCGCATCGCCCGCGGATTCCCAGGTCAGGAAAGTCTGTCCGCTGTAATGCCAGGCCACGAGTCCACGAACCGTCTGCGCATGCAGTGCGGGAAGCATCACGCCGGAAAGCAGTACCGCGACGAACAGCGGGATCAGAAGGAAATGTGTGCGCGACAGATGCATACCTCACAGCGTCCGGTGGAACAGAAGTTCCCGTGCAGCTCCGTCATACCCTGCTGATCCTGCGTGTCGATGCAGTCGCGTTCGAACGCGGACACGAGAGCGCGGGTATGCCGGTTCTGTGCGGCGGGAGTGCAGGTAAAATACAGTTCGGCAGCCTCGCGCGCCAGCGCGGCATCGCCGCGCGCCTGGCCGTAGAGGCGGAACACCGGCGCGCAGACATTGACGAGCAGTTCGCTGCTGCGGTCCCGGCCGGGCATTTCCGCCGTCCCCGGCGCCGCGAAAAGCGGATGCCAGCTCCCGCTGTCCCGCGTCCCCCGCCGCAGCAATCCCATCGCATCACGCCACCAGTTCCTGTCCTCCAGGCGCACGCACCATGCGGAAAACCAGCGGAGACGGTGCCGCACCCTGTTGTGAGGCATGACGCGGGAGCTGCGCCAGGTGTGGCGCTCGAACAGCGGCGCATCATCACCGCTGCGCAAGCCCGCGGCCACGAGAAAGCGCTTGTGCCGGGAATACGCATCCCGTTTCGCGAGTTGCGCGAGCGGTATCGCCACGGCAAGCGCCTCCGTCTCATCTTCATTCCCGCCGTAGCCGATGGCCCGGGCCACGGCCTCGTACATCAACTGCCGCCACGCCTCCGGCTCCGCCATGTCCGCGCACAGCGCGTCATACCGCTTCCGCAGCCGCCCGCA
>JAVVFP010000226.1:0-5579 GCA_032250495.1 Bacteroidota bacterium
CGCGAGGTCATTGCCCGCCGAGGCGGACATGCGATTTGTTTCTGAGCCCCCTGTGTCAACGCAGGTGGGGTAAGAAAAAGAGAGAGGAGGAAATACTATATTCATAATATGAACATACAATCTTTACAAAAAAAATACAAAACTCCGGGGCGGGAAAACAGGGAGAAATGTCAGTATTCTTTGTATGTCATTTACATACAAATGGAACTTCATTCCTCAATATTGTATGGTATACAGGCGCAAAAGGGCGGAATATCCCGTAGGAAGGGCTTCCAATTGAAGTGTATTTCGAGATCAGGGACGCAGGAAGCCCTTTCGACCGCACAAATCACCTGATGTGGAAGTATTTTCCAGCATCAGAGCTCTTCTTCTCCCACAAATGCTGATAATGCCGGCGTAATTGCACGCCAACCTCCCCCACGGACGGCCAGTGGGTGTGAAGCAGCGCTTCCGGGGGAGCGAGCACTTCTCCGGCGATGACGATTCCCGCATCCGAGCGACGGAGGGTTTCCAGCTTCTGATGGAGCCGTTTCCACGCCTGCCCCGCATTTCCCTGTGCTTCGGCGAGGACGCCGGTCACGCTCAGCACGCGGCAGCCGCTTTCGAGCGCAATTATCTCCTGCAGTATCCAGGGATCGACGAGCAGTATGGCGCCGTCTTCCCCCGCGGCGGCGGTCATGGCGCGGGCCTGCACGGCGTACATGTCGCCGTCCTCCGCACGCAGCCAGCGTATGCTGCCCGCGGCGTTGATGAGGAGCAGGAGCAGGACGATGGCATGCACGAGCGTTCGGTTTCGTCGCACGCGCGCCTGTTCCCCTCCGTCCAGCGCGGCAGCGGCGAGAAGGATGAAGAACAGCACGCTCTGCGGTATCCAGAACTCGGGATTGGCGGGTTCCCAGAAGAGGAAGAACAGCGCATAGGTGACGAAGAACGCGGCGATGCCGGTGAATACTTCCGGGTTGCGGCGGTAGGCGGCGCGCCACGAGGCGCGCAGCAGCAGCCAGGAGAGGAGAAGGACGAGCGCGGCGGTGAGCGCGACGAGGACGAAGGACTGCCATTCGGGCATGTGACGGACGAGGTACTGCTCGTCGGCGAGCCAGTTGTGCGGCAGCAGGCGCTGCAGCAGGGCGCGGACGTCCGGCAGCGCGAAGAGGAATTCCCCACCGATGATGCTTTTCCCGAAACCGATCACGGCCTTGATCAGGGAGGAGAATCCGGGCGCATGCCAGAAATCGCTGTTTCCCGCGTAGCGGAACAGCCATGCGAAATACGCGCGCGGCGTCGTGTGTCCCAACACCAGCGTGCCCACGAGCAGGTACGGGATCAGCGCGCCGAAACCGGCGGTGAGCAGGTAGGCGAATGCGGGACGACGCGGTCCCTCCTGCCACGGGGGACCGCCGCGGCGACGGTGCCGCAGGTAAATCAGCAGCAGCGCCGGGACGGTGAACAGCACATGCACCTGGTGGAAGAGCATGGCCAGCGCATGCGCGAACGCGGCGAGCAGGACGTGCTTGATCGGCGGTTCTTCCGCGGTCAGCAGGTACAGTGCGACAAGCAGGAAGAACAGCGGGATGACATACACTTCGACGGTGGTGGAGTAGAACCAGAGTCCGAAGGAAAAGGCCGGGAGCAGCGCGGCGAGCAACGCCGCGCGGGGAGAGAGTCCCATACGCGCGCGCAGCAGCATATGCACGAGCATCACGCAGCCTGCGCCGAAAACGGCGTTCAGCCAGGCCACCAGCGTGATGGCCGGCAGTGACGGGAAAAGGGACTGCCAGGCGGCGATCCACAGGGCCGCGGCGCCGTTGAAAAGGAGATGATGCGGGTGAAACCAGTCCCCGTCCCGAATCATGCGCAGGTAATTGGCCGCGTCATGTGCGGAACTGAGATTGGCGGAATGGGAGGCGGCGTACAGCAGCAGCAGGGCGACGCCGAGCAACAGTGTAATGCGCCGGTCGGAGTTCAAAATGTCGTGCCGAAGTTCAGCGTAATGTAGAAACCGTTTGCATTGGGCAGTTCGACCGGACGTGCGCCGGACGGCATACTTTCATCCGGCACCACGACGCTGGAGATGCCGTCGGGCACGGGAATGATGAAGTAGCGCACGTTCACTCCCAGCACGTTCGAGCGGTCGAAGCCGAACTGTGCGCCCGCGCCGAGAAAGCCGCCGAAGGTGTAATGTGTCCTGCCCCCGCCGAGCGAGGAGAGGAAATCCCCTTCCGGGTCGGCCGGCGAGACGTACAGCATCACCGGTCCCGCCCCGCCGTTGATGAAGGGACGGAAGTTGTCGACGATCTCGTCCTTGAACAGGCGGTACTGCAGCCCGAAGAACAGCGGAATACGGAAAACGTAATGCGTCTTGTTCGGTGAGTACAGTCCGGTCCAGGGATTGTAATAATCCTTCTGCCGCTCATCCTTGGCCTCGGACAGGCTGATGTTGGCGAAAGCGGTGACGACGTCGTTGAAGGAGTAGTTGTAAAAGAAACCCAGGCCGAAACCGTCGGTGCCTATCATCAGGTCGGCGCCCCAGGAATGCCTGCGCGGCCGCAGGTCCTCTTCGCTGAGCACCTCGTCGCCCTCGCTCTTCGGATCGGTGAAAACGATGCGGCCGCCGTCCTGTGCCTGCAGTCCCGCGGAAAGCAGGATAAGCAGGCCGAGCATGTATGCTGTGGTACGCAAGTTGTTACTCATCATACTGAAATCATTTTCTGCAAAATAGAGCCGCAGGGGCGCAAGGGCAAGCCCGAATTGCGTCCCTACGACAGAAACACACGCTGCGAAGGCCTATCGTGCCCTACTTCTCCGTCCGGGTGCGCTTACGGGAGCACGGTGACGGGCAGGCTCCTGCGCGTACGGGAGCTCGGTGAGGAACTGGCTCCTGTCCGTGTGCGCCTACGGGAGCACGGTGACGGGCAGGGTTTTCCGGGTTCGACCGGACTCCACTACCGCGATGTAGCTTCCCGCCGACAGGCGGTGCAGCGGCAGCGTCACCAGGTGATGTCCCGCTTCGCGGCGACCCAGCTGCCAGCGCGCCACTTCCCTGCCGAGAACGTCGACCAGGCGCAGTGTCACGTTCGGCATGGGACGCGACAGCGTGACGGCGACCTGGGCCTGTGTGCTGACGGACAGCGAGATGGGCTGCGGGTACAGCGTGAGTTCCGCGATGCCGCCGGCATCGGGCAGGGGGGAAACGCCGATGGTCTGATCCGTGGACAGTGCGAGGGTGGAAATCACTTCCACCTTGTCCTGCAGCTGCTCGTAGTACGACTCGAAGGCCGTGGCTTCGGGCGTCTCATGCCGCTCGAGGTTCTCGATGAAAATCGGTTTGATGGACTGGTAGCACATCTCCACGTCCACCGTGAACGGTTCCGCGGAGGGATCGACCGGCAGCACGTACTGCACGGCATCCCCGCCTGAATTGCCCGTGCCAAAGATATCGTTGAAGTTCGCATCGCTCGCTGCCGCGCCTACCACGCCGTAGTCGGCGTTGGACATCGCTTCCGTCGTGAAGCCGACGGGCGGCAGGCGGTTGTCCTTCAGGTACTGCGAGGCCCGCAGCAGGCGTGCGGTGACTTCATTGTCCGTATCGCCCAGCACCGCCTCCCAGATCTGCACGTCCAATGCATCGGTGATCACGTCGTGATGCGGTTCGAGGGCGTCCTCGTCGATGCCCGCGATTTCCCCCTCGCCATTCCAGGCACCGGATTCGAAGAGCAGGTTCTTCTGCGCGTCGCGCACGGTGACATGCAGCCAGGCGCGGCGGCTCGGGAAGCCGGAGGGAAACTTATGTCCCGCGAGATTCTCCACGCGCACATCCACGAGGAGGTTCGATCCGTCGAGCGCCGCCGTTCCGACCAGCTGCACGGTCGCGCTCTGCAGCTGCGCGCGTGTGCGGGCGATGCTGCGATCGAAGTCCGCGTCGTAGGCCGTCACGCCGATGGCGTCGCCGTGCGCCTTGAGCACGGTGAGCATGGTCGTGTTGCCGCCCACGAAATGATGCTGGAAGTACGGCGAGCGAGCGGGCGAGGTGCCGGGCATGCTGGAGATGGGAATCGCTTCCTGCAGGGCCGGCATGTGGCAGGACTGGCACTGGCGGTTCTGTGACGGGTACACCGAGGACTTCCATTCCAGGTACGGCGTCTGCTCGGGGAATTCACCCACGATCGTGCCGGTGGCGTCCACGAACGGCGTGTACAGCGTGTGACAGGTGGCGCAGTGCTCGGACTGCTCGATGTGCGGGGAATACACCGGCTCGAAGCCGGTGAGATTGCGCATGGGATTGACGAGGGGATTCTGATACGGACCGAAGGACACCCGTGTGGGAGAGATTTCGTAGCCACCGGAGAAGCTTTCCTCCTTCCCGAAATTGTCCCCCGTCACCTGGTGGCAGAGCGTGCAGCTGACGCCATCCATCGACAGCGGATCCAGTCGCGCTTCGGCGAGCGTGAACTCGGTGTCGCCGTTCGCCCGCGCCTCCTCATGTCCCATCGGCGTGTGACAGTTCGTGCACTTGTCCTCGACCACGCCCGCGATGGCGGGCAGATCGCTGGATTCGCTTTTCACCTGCGCCTGCCAGAACGGGTCGCGTGCGCTGTTGGCCATCATGGCCGAACGCCAGCTCGAGGGCGGCGACACATCATTCCCCTGTCCGTCGACATTGGCGTTCGTGCTCGCTGCGTGGCAGAGCTGGCAGTTGCCCGAACCGCTGAACATGTCGCTGCGGTCGGTGGGCAGTTCACGCTGCGCGAAAGCGCGCGGAGCGAACAGCAATGAGAATAGGAATAGAACGGCGAGGAAAACGGGAGCGTGGGGAGCAGTGTGGCTGTGACGCATGGAAATTCTCCTAACGGGAAGAGGTGCGTGATACTTTTCGGCGACATGGTGCCGTGCGTGTGTAATATATTCCGGCGGCCGGATCCCGCGTGTGCCTGCGGTGTTTCGCGCGCGCGAGGTGCTTCGCGTGTCGCGTCCACCCCGGGACGGAGCGGGAATAAGAAACTCGACTACGATTATCTTAAATAAATTCCGCGAGATTTGCCAGTCCATCCATTCGCCACTTTTTTCAGCTCGATTTCCCAACGCCGCGAACTTTCGCCTCCACCCCGCTGTTGTATTCCTCGATCACCCCCACCAAGAAAGCCGCGCACCATGGTCGATCGCTGCATCTGCTTTTCCCGTACATTCACCGAACTCAAGCGCATCGCCGCACGCGAGAACACGCGCGACGTCGAGGCGCTGCAGTGCGTAGTGGAGTTCGGGCTCAAATGCGGCCTCTGCAAGCCCTACGTGCAGCGCATGCTCGACACCGGCGCCACCCGCTTCCCGGTGATGCGACGAGTGGATATCGATTGAACGGCTTCTTCACTTCTTCACCCCTTCACTTCTTTCCATTTTTCCTTCTTTCCTTGTTTTCATTCCCCAACGGCAACCATCCGCCTTCGCTCCATCCCGGAAAGGCAACCACAGAGTCCACAGAATAAGACACAGATTGCACAGAGGAATTATTGTGCAACTGCTGGGGAGTAATTCATGGCGTCGCGGGGAATTACTGCAACAAAAGCCGTGAGGTGACCGTCGCG